>WRGY01000074.1 GCA_009786925.1 Defluviitaleaceae bacterium
TCGAGTGGCGGGGATAAAAACCCCTTATGTACAGCAAAACGCCCCGCATTGCCTTATATGGCTTTGCAGGGCGTTCTTTTTTTGCCGTGATTATCTTTCTATCACGATACCGAACAGCCCATTGACAAAAATGTACTTTGGTTGGTTCGGTTTTGAAGTGGTTAAGTGGAGTTGAGGGGAATCGAACCCCTGTCCGAAAGCTCATAGATAAGGACTTCTACCATCATAGTTGATTATTTTGCCGGGCGGACCCCGAGCGAGTTCCCTAAGCCTGCGCTAACCAACATGCGGTGGGCTTCGGTAGCTTTTAAATCTTTTGCCGCGGCAAAGCAACCGGCGGAAAAGTGCCTCGCATATCGGCGTTGGAGTCTCGCTATGCGAGTCTTGCGAGTCCAACGACGGCTTTAACTAAGCCGCAAATGCGTATTGTCTATTGTCGTTTCTTTTTTAAAGGTTGGCTTTTTATCGAAGTCTCCCCTTCGGATGGCTATCCCTATTTTCAAAACCCCCGTCGAGACCAGTGCAACCCCGTCGGTACGCTCTTTTAGTATATTCGAATTTCTTTTTGCTTACAAGTGTAAAACATGGTTCAAATTAATCCGCTTTAGGAAACTTAGACAAAACTACCATCATATAGTAGATGGAGGGGGAAGCGCATGGATTTAATTGATGTGTTGATGAAGCTGAAAGAGCAATCGTGTGGAGAAGTTGATAAAAGTACGCTTGTTGATATACGAGATGTAAGCATAGATACAAGTCTGTCCACGACAGAGAGAATATATTCTTTTGTTGAGCAAATAAAAAATCCTTATCTGTTCCTCTATGAGGATAGAGCCGTGAGGGTTTCCTTTACGGATACAGAAGTTACATTCGAAGAAAGGATTAAAAACTATTTTGAAATGCTATAGCAAGAAGCATATCCAAAAGGGGAGCGGCAATGACTCTTTCCGAAACAAAAATTTGGCGTGCGTGTTTGTATGCACGACTATCCAAGGATGATGGAGATAGGACTGAAAGCCACAGTATCACAGGACAACGCGAGCTTGTGCAAGATTTTTTAAAATCAATGCCGGAAATCCACCTGCGCTGTGAGCGCGTTGATGATGGGTTTAGTGGGGTTGACTTTTTGCGCCCCGCTTTTGTCGCAATGATGGAGGACATACGCAACGGAAAAATAGATTGTGTTATAGTAAAAGATTTTTCCAGGTTTGGAAGAAACTATATAGAGGTGGGTAGGTATCTGGAAAACATTTTCCCCTTTCTTGGGGTGCGTTTTATATCAGTAAATGACCATTATGATTCTGAGGGGGAACATTCCGATTCGGACAATTTAATTGTGCCTTTTAAAAACTTAATCAACGATGCCTATTCGAGAGATATATCTGTAAAAATAAGAAGCCAACTTGCGATTAAGCGCAAGAAGGGTGCATTTACGGGAGCTTTTGCTACATATGGTTATTTTAAATCACCTGAAAACAAAAACCAACTTGTGATAGATAAATACGCTTCCGAAGTCGTCAGGGATATTTTCCGTATGAAGCTGGAAGGGTTTAGCCAACAAGGTATTGCAGATTTGCTAAACGCTAAGGGTGAGCTTTCGCCAATGGAGTACAAACGATTTGTCGGCCTAAACTATACCAACAATTTTAAGAGAAACAACAAGGCTTTGTGGACGGCTGTAGCTATTGGGCGTATCTTGAAAAACCGCATATATACAGGTGTTTTGGAACAGGGGAAAAGCGGAACGCCAAACCACAAGCTTAAAAACCGTATTTATAAACCAAAAGAGGAGTGGCATATATGTGACAATATGCACGAGCCAATCATCAACAAGCAAATCTTTGAGGTCGTGACTGCGTTATTGTTGAGTGACACACGTATCGCTCCTGACAAAGAATCTGTCTATGTATTCTCGGGGTTAATAATCTGTGATGTATGTGGTAACAGCATGATTCGAAAAACCGTGCATAGAGATAAAAAATACATTTATTATATCTGCTCCACACGCAAGAATGGCGGTAGCTGTACGCAAAAAGGCATTAGTGAAAACAAGCTGATTCCTATTGTGTTGCATACAATAAAAAAATTTGTGTCTGTTGTAGTGGCGGTAGATGATTTGGTCAAGAACATGCACTCAAAAAGGGAGCGTGAATTGCAAACGCTGAAAACAAGTCTTTCTGCCCGCGAATGCGAAGCAGAGAGGTATCGTCGCCTAAAGGGATTTGTGTACGAGGATTTAAAAAACGGTCTGCTGGAGAGGGAGGACTATATTGAATTTAACGCTCTATACAGCCAAAAATTATCAGACGCAGAAGCGGTAGCTTCTGCGCTACGGCGGAATATTGATGCTTTTGTGAGTGAAAATAAGGAATGCGATTTCGATGTTACAGAGCTTAACAGGAAAGTGGTCGTATCGCTCATCGAAAAAATTATTATTGAGCGCGGCGGCTCCGTTGATATTACCTTTATGAGTCGCGATGAGTATAGCGGATTGATTAGAAGATGAACGATGCATATATCATTGCCATGTATCTGCGGCTATCTTTGCATGATGGGTCCGGCGAGAGTGAAAGCATTGCAGGCCAAAGAGATTTAATACGCGATTACATATCCGTTCGCCATGAGTTTGATGATGGTGAGGTTATGGAGTTTGTTGATGATGGCTGGTCGGGGACTGATTTTAATAGGCCAGCGGTCAAAAAAATGTTGGATATGGCACGCCGCGGTGATATAAGCTGCATAATAGTCAAGGATTTTTCTCGTTTCGGTCGCAACTACATTGAGGTTGGCGATTATATGGAGCAGATATTTCCATTTTTAGGTGTTAGGTTTATCTCCGTTAATAATAACTTTGATAGCCAAAGTCGTCGGTACGCATGTGGCAGTCTCGACATATCATTTAAAAATTTGGTGAACGAGCTATACAGCAAGGATATATCCAAAAAGGTAAAAACCGCAAAATACACTAAGATGAAAAATGGTGAATTTATGTCGAGTTGTCCGCCTTATGGGTATGTGATTAGCACCGAGCGTAGAAATCGACTAATTGTTGACCCCATAGCCGCAATAAATATTCGACGTATCTTTGACCTATACGTATCGGGGAACAGTACAGCAACAATCGCCTCCGTATTCAATGCAGAAAAAATACCTACTCGTTCCCGGCATCTAAAAAGCATGGGGTGCAAAGGCCTCCCAAGGAATGCAAGTTTTTGGACACAGGAAACTATAGGCATTATGCTCCGTGACGAAACCTATATCGGTACATTCATTGCAAGGCAAACAAAAGTAGCGAAAGTCGGAAGCTCAAAGCGGATACCTTTGCCCCCAAAAGACCAAATTATATTGCATGACAACCACGATGCGATAGTGACAAAAGAGGTGTTTGGGTTAGCGCAAAAGCGTATGGGCGCGAAAAATAAAACCCAAAGAGTAAAGCATACCCATTTGTTTTCAGGCAAAGTAATCTGTGGGCATTGCCGCCTTGCTTTGCGTAGACGTGAATCGAAAACCAATGGAGCTTATTTCATATGTAACTCATACAGGTTTGCCAAATGTGGTTGTGCAAGTGGCCGATTGTCGGAGTCAGAATTGCACGACACTCTGCTATATGTCATAAAAAAACAAGCAGGACTGATATTAAAGAAGGATTCTTTCTTCGCAGACATAAGGGTCAAAGATACGGCGGCACTAAGGGCATCTGTTGATAATTTAAAACAATCTAAGATACAGCTCTATGAGCAATACAAGGCTGATGAACTGTCAAAAGATATATATCTGGCAAAAAGAGGGCAAATCGAGCATGAGATTTCGAGTATCAATGCCCGAATAGATGATATCCAAAACCGTCCCGCTCAGCAATCTATCGGTGCTGTCCACTGTCTTTCCGAGGCGATGGTCAAAGCGTTGGTGTCATATATATATGTATATAGTCACGATTCTATTGAAATCTCGTGGAGCTTTAATGATGGTTTAGTCCTGTCTTGACGGTAGCCGGCGTAGTGGGTCCCTTGACTTGGCGCAGGCTTTACGAGGTGTATTGGAATATCCGTGACAATATTAGCCTTCCTCCGGGTGATGATGGAGAGGTTGTACCTCCTCTTCCCCCTCAACCCCCTGTACCGCCACCTCCGGGAGGGATTCCGCCATATCCCGGTCAGCTAATCCGCGTAGGCTCGCGTGGCGCAAATGTTGAGCGGATTCAGCGTTGCCTCAACTCTGTACGCGGTCGTTTCCCATCCATAGGGATTCTTAATGTTGATGGGATTTTTGGGCCTATTACAGAAGCCAGCGTGCGCGAGTTCCAGCGATTGTTTGGATTAAACCCTGATGGCATTGTGGGTCCTCTCACCTGGGGCGCACTTATGCCGGAGTGTTATGGCGATGGTGCAGGCAATCCTCCTCCGTTCCCGGGATTTTTAATCCGACAAGGTGCCCGTGGAGATTATGTGCGGCAGATACAGTCTTGTTTAAACAGTGTCAACCATGCCGGGCTGGCCACCGATGGTATTTTCGGGCCGCTGACAGACGCGGCAGTTCGTAACTATCAACGCGCAAACGCTCTAGCGGTAGATGGAATCGTTGGCCCGATTACGTGGGGACATCTGATGAGTCGTTGCGGAATCGTTCCCGTGGAAATGTCGGTGGAAGTTGCTGATTGCTCTGTCATGGGCATAGAGTGCTCACCAAACTTTGCTGCTACGGATGACTCGGAGAGAGAGTTTATGCAAGAGACAATAGGTACGGTAGAGCCTGCAAAAGCCGCAGAAACGGTAGGCGTAGAAATGCTGACATTGCCACAAGTCACCATGGCACCCGTCGACCCGCCATCTACACCTGTCGTCGAAGAGAGAGATGTGGATATGCACAAATTTTTGATGTATCTTTTGGTGAAGAACGGTAAATAGATTTTTTTAAATTTAAAAAAAGGGAGCGACTTCGCTCCTTTTTTATTGTCCCCCTTGCGTTTTTTTAAATGTCAAAGTATATTAATATAGCAAAATCAATGTAACAACATGGACGGAAAGGAGACGCAAATGGACGAAAACAAATACAATGGTCGCCCACTCACAAACGATGACGACGATTACAGTTTTGATAATTATAACGAAGATACCTACGAAAGCTATGACTATGATAGCTATGACAACTATACCGATGATGATGGTTACAGCCTTACGCGAGATGATGATGACGATGTGCCGTTGACCTCCTCCCGTTATGATACCGCGCCTCTTGTGCGCACAGGCGAAAAATCTCTCGACCGCGACGATTATTCTACAAGAAACCGTCCGCCTTCTCGTAGCGAGACAATAAAGCGTGTTGCCGAGGACCAAAGAAGCGGTAACTCACGCAAACCCGGTGTAACACAGGTAGACCCCCGCATAGCGGCTATCACAACTCGCCGTGGTGTTGGAGGCGATACAGTGAACTTGAATGGGTTACGCCCATCAAGGTCGGATGGCTCACGTCGCCGTGATTCTTCGGTTCCGCATGGAGCGGGACGCACGCGCTCTTCACGCTCATCAGCGAATGCATCGGGTAGGCCTAATGCTCCTCGAAATGCACAAAAGTCTAAGTTTGCGGCATTTTATATAGTTTTACTTATGATTGCTGTTGGCGTTTGCCTTACGGTGCTTCTTATAGTGATGCAAAATATGGATGGTGCAGTGAATAATCTGCCTGTGATTGGGCGTGCGGCACCTACCCCTACGCCTTCGCCTCCGCCTGCCACAACGGTAGAGCGTATTGACTTGCGTAGCCAAACCTCACTTATTACAGCAATAAATCCGTTTGGAGATAGCCGTACACTTACACTCTTGGATATTAGCACTCGTCGCACACAGGAGTTTACAGTCTCTGATGAGGTACGACTTCACGACCGCCTGAATCGCCCGCTTACCTTCTCGGAGTTGCGTGTCGGCAATATGATAGATATAGGCTATGACGCACGTAGCTTTGATATTGCGACGATAAACGAAAGCCGCCAGGCATGGGAGCGTCGTTCACGTCCTAATGTACAGGTTGATTTAGAAAATTTTGAAATATCCCTTGGTAACGAGGTATGGAGTTTTAATGCACAGACGCTTGTCATGCACCGAGGTGAGCCGTTTGCTATTAGCCAAATACGTCCGATAGACTCCGTAACGTTGGTGGGTTATGGTGATACGGTCTGGCTGGTACAGATAGACTCGGCACACGGATTTTTGCAAATCAACAATGCTGATGTGATTGCAAATGGCACGCTTATGATTGGAACAAATTTATTCTTCCAATTGGATGATATTGCAAACGATATACAATTGCACGAAGGTACTCATCGCGTAACCGTAGAAGGTGACAACATTGAGACCTTCATAGAAAATGTAGAAATTTCGGCAGGGCAAATCACAAGGCTTAACATGGGTGATGCACAGCTTCGTGCCGCGTTGTTGCATATTGGGGTCATGCCTGAGGATGCTTCCGTCTTTGTAAATGGCGAACAGGTGACAGGCTCGCCCGTGACCGTAGAGTTTGGTGAAGTGGTAGTGCGCGTAGAGCGTGAAGGCTTCCTGCCGCAAGAGCAACACCTTGATGTCACCGCTCCCGCAACAGGCATAAACTTTGAACTTGTAGAAATTGTTAACGAAAATACAGTGGTGATTTTTACACTGCCAACAAATGCCGAAATTTTCTTCAATAATATATTCATAGGTCACTCTACGTTAACGCATGTGGTGCCGTCAGGTACATTTGAAATAAGGGCCAGACTGCCGGGCTACGAAAGTCCACCCTACACGCTGACTATTACGGGCAATGAGCCAAACGATATAATGCGCACCATACTGCTTGTACCAACGACAGATGACCCGTTGGCAAATATAACACAGCCACTCGTAGACCCAATCCCCGACGCGACACCACTCCCGACATTGCCGCCTGACGGTCAGCCTGATACCGGTACTCAAAACAACCAGAGTGATATTCCGTGGTGGCTACAGCCTCCCGGAGCAGGGGAATAGATGTGAATATCTCGGAAGAGCTTAAAAAAATTCCATCACTCCCCGGCGTATATATAATGCGTGACGACAATTGCATAATATATGTAGGAAAAGCAGTAAACCTTCATAATCGGGTCCGTAGCTATTTCCAAAAATCTCAAAACAACCCAAAAACACTACAGCTTGCAAAAAATACAACAAATTTTGAGTATGTGGTGACGGATAATGAAAGTGAAGCTTTGATTTTAGAAAACAACCTAATCAAACTCCACTGCCCAAAATACAATATCCGCTTAAAAGACGACAAGGCCTATCCATATATCAAAATAACAAGAGAGCGTCTGCCTCGCATACTGTACTCATCGCGCCGAGGCAAAGACAAGGCAAAATACTATGGACCGTTTGTGTCAAAAATGCATGTACGCGAGTTGTTGGAACTCATACACAGGCTGTGGCCGCTACGACGTTGTAGTAAAGTGTTTCCGCGTGATTTCGAAAAGACACGCCCATGCCTAAACCACCATATAGGTCAATGCAAGGCTCCTTGCAATCACCTTCTTAACGAAAAAATATATGAAGGCTATCTGGCCGAAGCAGAGCAGTTTATCCAGGGTAAAGACACAACAGTCCTATCTCGCCTAATGCAGGAGATGTCCTCCGCCGCAGAATCTATGGAATATGAGCGAGCCGCAGAAATCCGTGATACAATCAACGCATTAAGGCTAATCACCGAAAAACAAAAAGCAGAGTCGGGTAACGAGGACCGCGACATAATAGCCTTGGCTCGGGAAAATGACGAAGCATTGATGCAAATATTTTTTGTGAGGGACGGCAAACTTTCCGGGCGAGAACATTACATGATGGCCGCAGCTGTAGACGAAATGGATTCAGAAATCCTGTCGGCATTTATAAAGCAGTTTTATAGCGAGGCGGCGTTTATTCCAAAAGAGTTGGTAATAGTAAGCCCTCTTGCAGAGCAAGACTTAATCAGCTCATGGTTAAGCTCACTTACAGGGCGGCAAGTAACAATCACCGTCCCAAAAACAGGTGAAAAACGCAAGTTGGCAGATTTGGCACAAACCAATGCAGAGCTGACTATACGACAATTTGGTGCGCATATAAAAAGAGAGGCCGAACGTAACAAAAATGCCTTGCACGAGCTTTCTACAACTTTGGACATTCCCATGCCGATACGTATAGAGGCTTATGATATTTCTAACATACAAGGCTATGAGTCCGTAGGCTCCATGGTCGTATTCGAAAATGGCAAGGCAAAAAACAGCGATTACAGAAAATTTAAACTACGAGCCGTAGTCGGTTCTGATGACTACGCAGGTATGGAAGAGGTTTTGACCCGCCGTTTTATACGATATAATTCTCCCCAAGCGGAAGAATCTTTTTCTAAGCTACCTGATGTGATTTTTGCAGATGGTGGCAAGGGTCAAATCTCGGCGGTAGAAAAGGCACTCGCGGCACAAAATATTGTCATACCCGTGTGCGGAATGGTAAAAGATGACCGTCACCGCACCCGAGGTCTTTTGTATAAAGGTGAGGAGGTCAATCTGCCTCGTCACTCGGAGGGGTTTAAGCTTGTAACACGCATACAGGACGAGGTGCATCGTTTCGCGCTGGAATACCATAAAAAACTCCGTTCTGATAGCCAAGTCCGCTCTGTACTTGATGACATAAAGGGAATAGGTGCGACCCGCAGGAGAGAGCTTCTGCGTCACTTCAAAAGCATAGAGGCAATCCGTAATGCCGATGTCACAGCACTCGCCGCCGCCCCTTCTATGAATAGTAAATCCGCCCAAGAGGTTTATAATTTTTTCAGAAAAGGAGATTGATTATATGGCAGTCAAACCGATACTAGAGCAAGAATATGTTTATGAGGCCGACAACACGGGGGATTATTGTGTAGTAAATGTGTCGTTGGACATCACAGAAATGGAAGAAATCGTAACGATAAAACCACAGCAAAACATGACTCTCCCCGAGGTGGAGCGTGTTTTGTTGGGCTTTGAGGCCGATGTGTTGAACAAAATGCAGATGAAGCTAAACGGCAGTTACCCGGCTCGTTTGGACTACAAGGGCAGGATATTTAAGGTTGCCTTTGATGATGAGCATAAAGTAAAAGGGATTGTGCCTCTGTGACGGGGCTACAGGCAAGCGGGGCGTTTAATAACCCCGGAGAAGAACATGCCGTGCCGCTTTCTTCCGTAATCCAAGAATTTAAGCTTGAACTACTGACCCCCGCCGTATGCGTTGATTCACGCGAGTTGACCCGCGCAAATATCAACAGGCCTGCGCTACAACTTGCGGGGTTCTTTGATTATTTTGATACAAAGCGTCTGCAAATCATGGGTATGGTAGAGCATACCTATCTGCAAGGCCTCGACGACGGACAACGCAAAAATAACCTTAGGCGCATTTTTCAGCACGAAATCCCTGCCATGGTAGTATGCCGCGGCTTGGAGGTTTTCCCGGAAATGCTAAAGTATGCAGAAGAATACGGCGTTCCGATTTTGACCACCGACTCTGCCACCACCGATTTTATCAGCGAAATCATACGATGGATGAAGGTACAGCTTGCGCCGCGTATTACCATGCATGGTTGCTTGCTTGATATTTATGGCGTAGGCATACTAATTATAGGCGAGAGCGGCATAGGCAAAAGCGAAACAGCACTTGAGCTTATCAAGCGCGGTCATCGTTTTATCGCGGATGATGCTGTGGAAGTAAGGCGGGTCTCCGCAGAGACGCTTATCGGCTCTTGTCCGGCAAACATCAGGTATTTTTTGGAGCTTCGTGGCATAGGAATTATTGACATAATGCAAATGTTTGGTGTGCAGTCCATAAAACCTACGCAAGCGATTGAGCTAATCATAAGCCTTGAGCTTTGGGAAAAAGACCGTATTTATGATAGAATCGGCCAGCCTGAGCAGTTTACAGAGGTTTTGGGCAATCAGGTAAACAGCCATTCCATCCCCATACGCCCCGGCCGCTCCCTTGCGATTTTATGTGAATCGGCAGCCATAAACCATCGCCAAAAGAAGATGGGTTATAATGCCGCCGAAGCATTGACAGAGCGTGTTATGAAAAAAGCAAGCGGAGGCCTAAAAGTCCATGACCCATTTTGATGTTATAAGACCCTTGCTCGAAGAAGTGCATACAGACGAACCGATGAGCCGTCACACTTCATTTAGAATCGGTGGGAGTGCTGATGTTTTTACTTTGCCGAAAACATCAGCGGAGCTAATAAGCATCTGGGATGCTTGTAAGAAAAACAACATCCCGCTAACAGTATTGGGCGATGGTGCAAATGTGCTGGTGGCTGACAAAGGTATACGTGGTGTAGTTGTTCTTACAAATAAAATAAAGGATGTAACATGCAAGGGCGAGCGTATAATAGCGCAAGCAGGCGCACGCCTCTCTGCCATGGCAGAGGTCGCTGCATGTGCAGGGCTTTCCGGACTTGCCTTTGCATCGGGCATCCCGGGTACCGTAGGCGGTGCAATTTGCATGAATGCAGGTGCATACGGCTCTGAAATCAAGGATTTTTGTGAATCGGTGACATTGTATATCGATGGTGAAATCGTAGTAAAATCAAACGCAGACATGCAGTTTGGTTATCGTAAAAGCTTTGCCCAAAACGACAAAATTCTGATACTGGACGCGACATTTGAACTAGCCCAAGGCGATGTGCATGAAATAAAAGAAGAAATGAAGGTGCTAAACTCGCGCCGCCGTGAGTCACAGCCTTTGGAATACCACAGTGCGGGCAGCTTTTTTAAACGTCCCGAGGGGCATTATGCAGGTAGGTTGATAGAGGATAGTGGGCTAAAGGGATTTGCAATAGGCGATGCGCAGGTCTCCGAAAAGCACGCGGGTTTTGTAATAAACAGAGGGAATGCCACAGCTCGTGATGTAATCAAACTCATGGAACATGTGCAAAAAAAAGTATTTGAAGGCTCGGGTGTGATGCTGGAGCCGGAGGTCCGTATCATAGGTGAAATATGCGTATCGTAATCGTGACGGGTATGAGCGGAGCAGGAAAAACAACTGCGCTCAAAATACTGGAGGACGCGGGGATTCACGTTGCGGATAATATGCCCGCTCCACTGCTGGGTGCGTTTGTGCGTTTTTGTCAGGATACGGGGATTACACAGATTGCACTCGGGGTCGATATACGGGGCGGCAAGATGTTTACGGATTTTTCGTTGGGATTGCTTGAAATGGACAAGTTTGGTGTGGCTTGGAGTATTTTGTTTTTGGATTCTTCTGACGAGGTGCTTTTGAAAAGATATAAGGAAACGCGACATATGCATCCGCTGGCCAAAAATGATTTGGTGAGTGTAGGCATACAGAAGGAGCGCGTTTTGTTGGAAGAAGTGCGCGGTCGCGCTAATTATATAATGGATACGAGCGGACTCCTGCCGCGTCAGCTAAAGATAAAGATTTTAGACTTGTTTGCAGAATCAGAAAATACGGGCAAGCTATTCATAAATATCTTGTCGTTTGGGTTTAAAAATGGGATTCCTGAGGAGTCTGATTTGGTGTTTGATGTTAGATTTCTGCCCAATCCGTTTTATAGCGAGGAGCTAAAGCCACTTTGCGGACTGGATACGCCTGTGAGGGATTATGTGATGGGTCATGAGGTGAGCAAGCGTTTTATGGATAGCTTGTTTGCCATGATTAGCTTTCTTGTGCCTCACTATATCAGTGAGGGTAAGAGCCAGTTGATTATAAGTATCGGTTGTACGGGTGGGAGGCATAGGTCGGTTGCACTTTCGCAGGAGTTGCATAAGGCTTTGCTTGCACACGAAAATCCCGTAGCGGTGCATCACAGGGATATTGACAGGGATTTAAAATTATGATTTCTTCGTTTACAAAGGCGGTGCGGTCGGAGCTTTCTGAAAACAATAAAAAAATGGATAGGCAACGTGCTTTTGTGCGAGACTGCTTTATATCAAGCGGGGTGGTTTCTAACCCCAGCAGGACCTATCATTTGGAGTTTTCTCTGGGCGAGGAAGGGGCAGACAAACTTGTAAAAATCTTGTCAGGATTTGGACTTAGGCCAAAAAAATTTGCCCGTGGCGGTCAGTTTGTTGTATATTTGAAAGAAGCAGAGGAGATTGCGGATGTTTTAAAGGTCGTAAGTGCGCATAAGTCTCTGCTGGTGTTTGAAAAAATGCGGGTAGAGAAGGCAATTGCAAACAATGTTAATCGCAAGGTAAACTTTGAGACAGCAAATCTGAACAAAACGGTGGATGCGGCACAGAGCCAAATTGAGGCCATCGGATTTATTTCGCGGAGTGTGGGGCTTTCGTATTTGTCCGAATCTTTGGAAGAAATCGCACGCCTGCGGCTGGAAAATGAAAACATGAGTTTGGCAGAAATCGGTGAGCTGACCGACCCACCCGTAGGGAAATCGGGAGTAAATCATAGGCTCCGCAAGATATGTAAAATCGCAGAGGAGCTAAAAAGGGATGAAGGTTATGCTTGAAAAAGCAGTAAAGGTAGACCAATCGTTTGCGGCGGCGGAGGCGGCAAGGGTAGTGCAGGCGGCCAGTCGTTTTAAGAGCCGTGTTTCGTTGGTTCATGAAGAAAAAACAGCAAATGCAAAGAGTATAATGGGTATAATATCGTTGGATTTGCACGGTGGTTATACCGTAAAAATAGTTGCAGACGGTGAGGATGAGCAACAAGTGCTGCCGGAACTGGAAAATATACTGGGTGAAAAAGAGAATGGATAAATTTACAGTATTTACGAACAACTCCATAGTAGCAGACTTTTTTCAAGAGCGGGCGGGTGGCCCCATTGAAATAAAATGGGTCGCCGCACCTGCCATAGATGTGCTTTCAGCGGCAAAAACAGCCGCTCACCAAGGTGCAGTTATTCTTAGTAATCCTATGCAAGGTGTGCGTACATCACAGCCGCTTTTTGGGCCGTCAAGCTTTGATAGAAACACACCCCCGCCACCGGCAGGTCGGTCTGCGCCTTCTGTGCGCTCTATTAATCCTTATCTTTCTGTGTTGGCAGGGCCTGCGCAGGGTATGGTGGACTTTGTTTCGGTCAAAAATATTGACGAAGCACTCACTCTGTACAAAAAAAACGCTCGTTTACGTTTTGTTTCTCATGGAGATGATACGATTAAGGCGTTTCAGGCCGCAGATATGGAGATGCTGTTTGCTACGATTACTGCCATAGAGGCTATGGGACAGCAATAAACTACATATTGATTTAAAGGACGTGCTTTGATGGGAACGACACATGACTATTTGGAGCGTTGCGATAGGCTCGCGGTAATGGGCGGCTCGTTTGACCCTATCCATAATGGGCATATCGCTGTGGCACACGCTGTCTTGCAAAGTTTTAAACCAAGGCGTGTGCTTTTTTTACCCTGTGGACAATCGCCGCTAAAGTCTCCTTCTACCGATGGTGAGCATCGGTTTAAGATGACATTGTCGGCAGTCTGCCATGTGCCGGAGTTTGATGTATCACGGATGGAGATTAGTCGTAAGGGATATAGCTACACGGTGGATACTATTTTGGAACTAAGGCAAATCTGTCCGCCATTGGCAAAGATTTATTTTATCGTGGGTGCAGACGCTGTTTTGGATATTTTAAAATGGCGTGGTGTGGATGAGATTTTTAAAAACTGTGAGCTGATTGTGGTATATAGACCGGGTTATGAGGTCGATGATAAATTTGCTGAAGAGCTATCTAATCGTGGTGCGATTATGCATATGCTGGAAGGGCTTAAGCTCGAAATTTCCAGCACATTTGTCAGAGAGAGCTTGGCCGAAGGCAAAGCCGTTGGTGGGCTTGTTCCACCTTCCGTAGAAGAGTATGCAAATAGGCTGTATGCCAAAGTCCCCAACTTTGAACATGCTAAGGATGTGTTGCAATCACGTCTTTCGCCAAAAAGATTTATGCATACACTTGGTACAATAATCGAAGCAGAAAAGCTCGCACGTCACTATGGCGCAGATATAGAAAAAGCACGCTGGGCGGCACTTTTGCATGATTGTGCAAAGGAATACAGCGCGGAAAAAAAACGTGCCGCATGTGCCTTGTGGGGGATTAGTCTCGACGAAATCCTATCTAAAGATATAGATATAACCCATAGCCTACTGGGTGCAGAATCGGCAAGACGCGACTATCACATAAATGATGATGAAATCTACCAGGCCATTGCATATCACACGACGGGACATAAGCATATGACATTGCTGGATAAAATCATTTTGCTCGCCGACTTTATAGAACCGTATCGAGAAGACTATCCCCCATTGGAAGAGATGCGGATACATGCATATAGCGACATTAACAAGGCGTTATTAATCGGTATGAAGGATACAATTCATGAATTGGAAAAACGCGGAAAGCCTATTCATAAATGGAGCAAAGCCGCATTGGACACATTAAAAAATCACGCAAAAAGAGGGATAAACTATGAATGACGAACTTACGGCGGTAAAGGCATTGCACGAGGTGCTGGACAAAAAATTTGCAAAAGATATTACCATCATGGAGCTGGGCGAGTTGTCACCGATTGCCGATTATTTTGTGTTGGCTACCGGCGGTAGTGCGCCGCAAATTGCTTCGCTCGCGCAGGTCGCAGAGGAAACACTAAAGGCGCGTGGTCTTTTGCTAAAGCATACAGAAGGATTGCAGTCGGGTAAGTGGGTGCTTTTAGACTTTGGCTCGGTGATTGTACATCTGTTTGATAAGGAATCGCGTGAGTATTATAACCTTGAACGAATTTGGGGCGACGCAAGAACAGTCTCTTGATTCTTTGAGTTTCCCCAAAACTGAAAATACAACTGCCAGCAAAGCCATACAGAAAGCGGATTATAAGGCAGTGTAAAGTTGAAATAACCAAAAATAA
>WRGY01000075.1 GCA_009786925.1 Defluviitaleaceae bacterium
GAACGGGCCGTAGAAGTAGCGAATTTTATCATCAGCTCAAATGCAACAGTAAGAGAAACAGCCAAAAAATTTGGCATAAGCAAATCTACCGTACATAAAGATGTCACAGAGAGATTGACGAAAATAAATCCAAATTTGGCGGGTGAGGCGCGTAGGGTTTTGGAGGTAAACAAATCCGAACGCCATATACGCGGTGGAATGGCTACAAAAGAGAAATACTTACAGCATACACCATTTAAAAAGTTGTAATATAGTTGAAACAAGTTGGAATTGGTCTCGTTAATGCGAGGCCAATTTTTACATTAGACTTCTTGTACACCTATCTCTGCTGCTTTTTTGTGATGCTCTAGTTGCGAATGGATGGTTGGTATGCCTCTCCTGCTTATTTTCTTATAGATGCCATCGGAGGATGCTTTGCGCAGTTTTTTGTTGTCGGAGAGCGAAAGTTCCATTATGTCAATGAGTTCGGCCTTTAGGGTTTCGTCCTCTACGGGGAACATGACCTCAACGCGGCGGTTAAGGTTGCGGCTCATAAAGTCGGCACTGGAGAGGAAAACGCGCACGCGGCCGCCGTTTTCGAAGATAAACATGCGGCTATGTTCCAGATAGCGGTCTATTATGCTGGATACGTCGATGTTTTCGCTTACGCCGGGTATGCCGGGCTTTAGACAGCACATGCCGCGGATGAGCAGGCGGATTTCTACGCCTGCATGTGAGGCTCTGTACAACAGTTTTATCATGTCTATATCTGTCAGAGAGTTCATGCGGGCGGTGATTTTTGCAGGTTTTCCTTCTCCTGCGTTTTTTATTTCGTTTTCGATTAAGCGTTCTATGGAGGGGCGAAGGGTGGATGGTGCGACAGCAAATTTTTGCCACTGCATTACTTTAGAATATCCTGTGAGTACATTAAACAACGCGCTTGCGTCCTGCCCAAAGGTTTCGCGACAGGTGAAGAGTCCGAGGTCGGTATAGACTTTTGCGGTAGACTCGTTGTAGTTACCTGTGCCGAGGTGGAGATAGCGACGGATTGCATCGTCCTCTCGGCGCACAACGAGACATACCTTGCAATGTGTCTTTAGTCCGATAAGTCCGTAGATTACATGTATGCCCGCGCTTTCCATCATCTTTGCCCAGTGGATGTTGTTTTCTTCGTCAAAGCGGGCTTTGAGCTCTACCAGCACACTTATTTGTTTGCCGTTTTCTGCGGCTTTTATTAATGCATTTATGATGGGGGATTTTCCACTTACACGGTACAGTGTCATTTTGATGGCCAATACTCGGGTATCTTCGGCGGCGGCTTCTACAAACTGCACGACAGAGTCGAAGGACATGTATGGATGGTGGACAAGCACGTCGTTTTTGCGGATTACATCAAACATGTTCTGTTCGTTTACAAAAGCGGGTGCAGGAATCGCTCGGATGGGACGATGGCGCAGATGCGAAAACTCGGGTCTCACAGCAAACCCAAAAAAAACAGAAAGGTCCAGCGGTCCGTTGATTTCGTAAAAGTTGTCGGAAGAAAGCCCTATGGTTTTTTCGAAGAGTTTAATCGCTGTTCTGCCTATGCCCTTGGATTTTTCGATTCTTACGGGTTTTCCCCATTGGCGGCCACGCAGAGAGCGTGTCATCACATCAAGCAAATCTGCGATTTCGTCCTCGTCTATGTCTATGTCGGAGTTGCGTGTAACGCGGATGAGAGCAGTACGTGTCACTGTATGGCCGATAAAAAGTTTTTCCAGATGAGCCAGGATTATATTTTCTAAAAAAATATATTTTTTTCCGGTTGGTGATGGGATTTCTACGATGCGTTGTACTACCGTGGGGACTTGTACTACGGCATATTTTTTTGTCAGGGGTCGTTCGTCCGATATTTCCCATCGATTTTCGTCTGGTAGCCATTTTACGCCACGTACAAAGGGTGCATCCTCCTTTGGTGTCAGCTCGATAAAAATGTTAACCGTGCGGTTGTTGATGGTGGGGAAGGGTCGGCTTTGGTCGATGGCCATTGGGGTGATTACTTGATACAAGACATCATTAAAATAGCTGTCCACAAATTCTTTTTGGACTCTGTCGAGCTTGTTATAGTCTAAAAATCCGATGCCCTCTTTTTCCATCGCGGGTAATATACTGCGCGTAAGGCAGGTGTACTGCTTTGTTATCATCTCCTGCACTCGTTTACTAATCGCGGCAAGCTGTGCGTCGGGCGTAAGCCCCGAAGCGTCGGGGATGGACTCCTCCGTGCGCATAATCGAAGAAACACGCACCATAAAAAATTCATCCAGATTGCTCGCCGAGATGGCAAGAAATTTTAGACGCTCCATCAGTGGATTGCTTTTGTCTGCGGCTTCTTCCAGTACACGTTCGTTAAACTCCAGCCAGCTTAACTCGCGGTTGATATATAAACTTGGGTCATTTAGGTCAATCATGTGCGACACCCCGTTTTATTAAGATACAACTCTGCTTTTATGCCAAAGACATCTTCGAAGAAGCGGCTTTTTTCTGCAAATGCCCATTTTTCCAGTGTATAGTTTTCCCCTGTGTGTACTGTTATGAGCAGTGCGTCATCGAGCAGTTTTACATCTATTTCGATTTTTTTCTGTGTATGACTGCGGTCTATGGAGTCTGCAAGCCTTAGCATGGCCGCGAGTTTTGACACACGCACCTTTGTTTCTGTGGGGATGACATTGTAGTAGAACGATTTTAAATCGGGTGTGCCGGAATGGAATCGACAAATGAGTGCGACGATTTCTTGCTCGGCCTGTGTGAGTCCCACTATGTCGGAGCGTTTTACCATTTCATAAGAAATCAAATGATGGTCAAGGGAGTTAATATATTCGCCAATATCATGCAGATACGCGGCAGTCTCCAGCAAAACCCTGTCACGCACACCAAGTCCATGCAGTTTTTTTATTTTTGAAAATATTGTATCGGCATAATCGCAGACGATTTTTCCGTGAGCAATATTTGCTCCATATCGCTGTGCAAGCTCTTTTGCCGAAAGTATGGTGTCATTTTCGAAACGTTTATCCACATCTGCAAACTTTTTTGGGTAAAGCATTTCGAATAAAATAGAATCGCAGGGTAGGAGGCGGCTTGCGATGATTGTTTTTGCATCTGTACATCCGAGCAGTTTTTGACAGATGCAGGCGGCGGGCAAAACCATCTCGGCCTTGTCCACCGCAATGTCATAATCATTAACAATACGGTCAACAGTTTGGTGCTTTATTTTTTCGTAGAAGGAGTCGAATACCCCGCGCTCTATCCCATATAGTGGTTTTCCATGCAAAAAGTCCTCGTTTTCGTGCATGACAAGCTCGGAAATAAGGCCACCCTCCTGCCCACTCACGATAAAGTTGCGGATGCCTGCGGGGAGTTCTGCCTCCAGCTTGTAGATATAGCCGGCCAAATATTCCTCCATAAGGCGATAGAAATCGCGGGTGACATCTTGCAAATTGCCAAACATCTCACTCATGCGCAGTGACCCTACGCGGATATTCCATGTGCGTGGCATTTTTCCGTCGATATATAAGTTTACGCCTATACTGCCTGTGCCGATATAGACCATCACTGCTGATTTTTTTAGATAGTCATCGGCATAGTATGTCAGGAGCTTGTATATGTGTCGTTTTTCTTCCAAGTCGTCCATTACATGTACGTCTATACCCGTTTTGATTTTGATTTGGTCGAGTACATAGTCACGATTTGCCGCCTCGCGGATAGCAGTACATGCAATGGTGTATACATGTCGGATTCCGTAGCCTTTGATTACATTTAAAAAGCCTTTTATTACTTCACAGGCCTTGTCCACCTTCTCAAAACTTATTTTGCCCATGTGGAATGTATCCCGCCCGAGACTGAGAGGATAGTTTAGATTTTCTAAATAATGGATGGTGTCCGCATCCGTGCTTTGCGCGATATGTAGCCGCAACTCGTTAGAGCCTATGTCGATTACTGCGGCTGTTTGTAGTTTTTTTGTCATATATTGACACGCCCTGTAGTAAGAGAGTTGGTTTTAAAGAATCCAATCATTTGTTTTAATGTTTCTGATTGAGACTTTAATTCTTCAGAAGAAGCGGCTGACTGATGGCTGGATGCAGAGCTGTTTTGCACTGTCCGCGAGATGCTGTCTATTCCCGCACTTATTGCACTAAGTGCTTCTGCTTGCAAGATGCTGGCCTCATGTATTTTTTCTACTACCTCTACAACATCTACAACATTTGCTACTATTTGGTGTAGGCTCTCGGCGGTTTGGTTTGCACGAGAGGTGCCTTCTTGTACACGCTCCATACTTTCGTTGATGAGTCCTGTTGTGTCCTCTGCGGCCAAACGACTTTTTTCTGCCAAGGCGCGCACTTCTTCTGCCACCACTGCAAAACCTTTGCCATGCTCTCCTGCTCTGGAGGCTTCTACTGCGGCATTTAGTGCAAGCAGATTTGTTTGGAATGCGATATCCTGTATGGTTTTTACTATTTTGCTGATTTTTTCTGATGATACTGCAATACCATTTATGGCATCGAGTAATGCAGTCATCTCTTCGTTGCCTGATTCTGCACTTTTTTTAGATAAATCCGTAAGGTTTGCCGCATGTTTTGCATTTGTCGAGCTTTCTTGGGTGTGTGTATTGATGTTGTTTATGCTATTGTTTAAATCCTGTATTGCATTTGTCTGTTCCAGGGCATCATTTGCAATTTGCCCGGAAGCAATCGCAATCTGCGCACTACCGGCATGTACCTGTTCGGATGTTGTCGCTATGCGGTTCATCGTGAGGCTCAATGTGTTACATATTTTATTGATACTGGATTTTATTGATGCAAAATCACCTGCATAATCGCGTTGTATTTCATGGGTGAGGTCTCCTTCGGATATATGCTCCAGCACTCTGCTGACCTCGGAAATATACGACTCTATAGATTTGCTCGTGATATTTGCAGATTGTTTCATTTTTTCGTATCCACCAATGTATTGTGATGTAATGCGGTACGAAAAATCACCACGAGCAAGATAATCCAATGCCTCATTTGTATCATTCATTACCGTAGAAACAGCATACATGAGAGAGTCTAAGCTACTCGCGATTTCTTTCCATTCTCCGGTAAATTTTTGTATATCTGCCTTGACTGTCAAATCCCCCTGTATACATGCTTTTGCAAATATATCTATGCTGGACGCTACTTCTTTGATTTTTTGTACAACTTTGTTTACCGTGTCATTTATCTCTGCTTTTTCGCCTTTATATTGCGGTAGTGCGACTGAAAAATCACCCTGTGCGATATTTTCCATCGCACCAAGGATTTCGTCACACATTGTTGTATGGCTGGCTGACATTTTGTTTACGCCATCGGCAACCTCTTTATATGCTCCGCTAAATTTGCTTGTATCGATTTTATAGCTTGTCCGCCCTTCGACCTCGTGCATTTTATACATTTCTCCCAAATCGCCTATGATTTCATTTATTGTTGCAATAAGCAGGGCAAAGCTTTTAGCAAGGGTGCCTGTTTCGTCCCTTGAATTTGTGTCGAGATTAACATTAAGATTGCCCTCTGCAATATTGTCAGATGCTTCTATCATCTGCCTTAGAGGTTTGTTGATAGAGTTTGCGATGACAGTAATCAGTATGAATAAAATGATAATTGATAGGGCCGCGGTCAGACCCATGGTCAAAAATGAGGAGGTAAGCATGGAATTAGCTTCGGCTGTCGTTTTTTCTACCTGTTCATTATTGATTTCTGCCAATCGCTCAAGGTATCCATTCATATTGCCTGTGAATGGCACACATTGTGTCTGGATATAGAACAATGCGCGCTCTGCATCATTTCTCTCTGCATAGCCGGCTATGTTGATTACAATCACAGCGGCTTCCGGCAAAGCCATTTTAAACGCCATTACCGTATCAAACTCTTCACCATAAGTAGTACCCATGTACTCCAAATGTGCTATATAGTTTTCTGTTTTTTCTGTCAAAAATGCATACTGCTTAAATACGGAGTCTATATAAAACGCTATGTCATCATGGTCTGTTGCGATGACAGCATCACGCAAATGCCGCCTAAGGGTATCAAATGAATGGAACATCTCTATCAGTCGACTTAGCTGCTCGACATTATATTCATTAATCATCGTGACATGTCCGGCCACTCTGTTTAGGCTACTGAGAGCAGATACTGTAATGACTACAGCAGACAAAATCGCCACCACCATAATAATCAATAGCCTTGTTCGGATTTTTATATTTCTCATATTATTTCCCCCACCAAAATTTTTATAATTCTACCATATTTTTAAAAAAAGCGAGAGTCAATTTGCAGATTTTGTATCTGCGTGACATCTCGCTTTTATTTAGTTGATTTTTGTGAGGTTGTCTTATCCCGCCGATGCTTTTTTTGCGGCTCCTCCACCACGTCTGCGGCGTGGTTTGCGGAATATGGGTTGGCGGTCCTCGTTTGTTATTATTGTGGGCGGCTTTTGAGACTCTACTGTATCGCGTGTTATGATACAGCGTTCTACAGTGTTGTTGCTTGGCATGTCGTACATGGTTTCGGTTAGTATGTTTTCTAAGATTGCGCGCAAACCGCGTGCGCCTGTCTCGCGTTCGAGTGCTTTTTGGGCGATGGCACGCAGTGCATCTTCTTCAAACTCCAAGTATACATGGTCCAACTCAAAGAGATATTGATACTGTTTGGTGAGCGCGTTTTTGGGATTGCTCAAAATCGAAACAAGTGTGTCCTCGTCGAGATTGTTTAGTGTCACCATAACGGGCAAGCGGCCAATCATCTCGGGTATAAGCCCATAGCGATGAAGGTCACGCGGCTGTGCATGTTGCAGAATATCGTCAGCGATTTTTTCTGCTTTGGTCTTAACCTCTGCTCCGAAGCCGATTACCTTTTTATTCATGCGTTGCTCTACGATTTTTTCGAGTCCGGCAAACGCTCCGCCGCATATAAAAAGAATATTTGTCGTATCAATCTGCAAGAAATCCTGATGCGGATGTTTGCGTCCACCCTGAGGAGGCACAGAGGCAACCGTCCCTTCGAGGATTTTGAGCAATGCTTGCTGTACACCCTCGCCGCTTACATCCCGCGTAATCGAGGGATTGTCAGAACGACGAGAAATCTTGTCCAGCTCGTCAATATAAATAATCCCACGCTCGGCACGCTCTATGTCAAAGTCGGCGGCTTGGATTAGTTTTAGCAAAATATTTTCTACGTCCTCGCCTACATAGCCTGCCTCGGTGAGGCTGGTAGCATCACAAATGGCAATCGGCACCTGTAAAAATCGTGCGAGTGTCTGCGCAAGATGTGTTTTGCCCACACCTGTAGGGCCGATTAACAAAACATTACTCTTTTGTACCTCGACCTCTGTATCATCACCCATATGCTCCATGGCAATACGCTTGTAGTGATTGTATACAGCAACACTAAGTGCAACCTTGGCACGCTCTTGTCCGATTACATATTCATCAAGGAACTCCTTGATTTCTTTTGGCTTGGGCAGATTAAATGTTTCGTCAAAATCGGGCAAATCCTCCATACTCTCGTCCAAGATTCCGCAACACATATCCACGCACTGGTCGCATATATAAACATTTGCACCTGCGATTATTTTGTCTACTTGGTCTTGGTGTTTGCCGCAAAAAGAACATCTTGCGACACTACGGGAGTCAAATTTTGCAGGCATTATGCAGACTCCCTTCGGGTTATGATTTTATCAATCAAACCATAGTCGAGGGCTTCTTGGGCGGAGAGAAAATTGTCACGGTCGGAGTCTTTTGTGACTTTTTCTACGGACTGCCCTGTGTTTTGTGCCAATATATTATTGAGTTTTTCCTTCATTTTGATAATGCGCTCTGCATGGATTTGGAAATCTGATGCCTGGCTACGTCCTATACCCCCTGACGGTTGGTGAATCATAACCTCCGCGTTAGGCAAAGCAAAGCGTTTTCCTTTCGCGCCGCCGGAGAGCAAAAATGCACCCATACTTGCCGCCATACCCACACAAATAGTGGAGACATCGCATTTGATATGATTCATAGTATCATAAATCGCCATGCCGGCAGTGATGGAGCCACCGGGACTGTTGATATACAGGCTTATATCCTTGTCGGGGTCCTCGGACTCAAGGAAAAGAAGCTGTGCGATAATCAAACTCGCGCTCACGTCCGATACCTCGTCACCGAGGAAGATAATCCTATCCTTTAGCAGACGAGAATAAATATCGTAGGAACGCTCTCCCCTGCTGGTCTGTTCGATTACATAAGGTACTAGGTTTGGCATTTTAGTTTTCCCCCTGTTCTTCAGTAAGTTCTTCTTCAAATTGTTCATCATCTGACGCTACTGCTTTTTCCATCACCAGGTCGAGAGCCTTTTCGCATTTGATAGAACGTTCCAGCTCTTTGCGGCGATGAGGATGCATTTCTTTGATTAGCTCTGCCAGGTCATCGCCTTCCTTGCCGGAAGCCTCCGCTACACGCTTTTCAAAATCCTCGTCTGTGACAGCTATATCCTCTTTTTTTGCTACTGCTTCGAGAGCCAACATCCCTGTGACATCGTTTTCGGCCTGTTTGCGCCAAGATGCCTTTAATGATTCTTCCGAAGTCTGTGTAAAACGCATATAACTCTCTATATCCATGCCGCGCATTTGAATATTATGCGCAAAGTCGTTCATCATATCGTCGAGGCGGCCGAGATACATTTCTTCCGGTACATCCATCTTTGCAATTTCTATGAGTTTTTTCATGATATGAGAGCGTCTGTTGTTTTCCAAATTTGCAGTTTTGCTTTCGGTGATTCGCTTTGCCAAATCTGCCTTAAACTCTTCGAGAGTATCAAACTCTGATACGTCTTCTGCAAACTCGTCATCAATCTCGGGCAACTCATTTGCTTTTACGTCCAGCACTTCAACCTCGAATGTCGCAGCCTTGCCCGCATAATCAGGGTGGTGATACTCCTCGGGAAATGTAACCTCGACATTAAACTCGTCGCCCGGCACATGGCTGACTACTTGCTCCTCAAACCCGGGTATAAACTGGCCTGACCCAAGTGTCAAGTCATGCTCCTCGCCCGCGCCGCCTTCAAACGGCTCGCCGTCCATAAATCCTTTAAAGTTAATCGTAACTACATCGCCCATTTCCGCAGAGCGGCTCACACTCACTTGGCGTGAGTTTTTTTCTTGCTCCGCTTTTAGAGCTTTTTCTATATCTTCTTCTGTTGCTTCCGAATCTGCGTTGGGATACTTTAGGCCATTATATTCTTCTATTTCTACCTCGGGACGGATAAACGTAACAATCGTAATAATCGCTCCGTCCTTTTCGCTCATTTCTCCCGGTTCGATTTCAGGACGGTATACGGGCTCGATTTCATGTTTATCTAATGCCGCCTCATATGCGTCGGGCAACACAAAGTTTAGCGCGTCCTCATAGAAAACGTCGCGTCCGTACATCTGCTCTATCATCTTGCGAGGGGCTTTGCCCTTACGGAAGCCCGGCATATTAAAATAATTTTTTGTACGATTGTACGCATGTTGCAGACCCTCGCGAAAACGTTCCGACCCTACCGTAATCGTAAGCTTTAGCTTGCAATCATCCATCTTTTCCATCTCACAGGCCGATATAAACTCTACTTTGCTCTTTTTTTGTTTTTTTGCCGATGCCATATATTCCGCACCCTCCAGTATTTTCTTCATATTACAGACAAAGATGAGTATATCACAACGGAAATACTGTGTAAACCCGCTTACGACCAAGCCGCACGGTCACCCTTTAGAAAAAACGATAAAAGCACATCAACGATAACGCTTGATGTGCTTTTGCAAGATATGAGCAAACATCACTCAGCTATACGGTGCTTGTGGCCAGTTTTCTTTAAACAGGGTTGTGTTTATGGCAGCAGAAATTACATATGCAGAATAATGAATGGCGGCATCAATGTCTTTTGTGGCAACGTATGGCGAAGATGACGCGAACATTGTGTCTGAAAGCCGATGGATGTTTTCAAGAAGCTCTGCATCCACTGTATCACGGTCGGGAAAAACCCTATTCATCGCATCGACGATAATGTCTGCCGCATTTATAACGGTCGGGATGCCGATGCTAACCATGGGAATCCCCAGATACTCGGGGTTTATGACTTGTTTGTTTGGATTCTCCGGCGACCCATACGATAGTGTTATGCCTGTGTCGCGGATTTGTATTTTTGAGCAAAGGCCGGACGCTTCTTGTGCCGCCAAAGAGTCAATGGTTATAACCAACGATGGCTTGGTTGCGTCGCATATGCTCTTGATGATTTCGGCGGTACTGATGCCTGTTGAGTCCGTCACGCCGGGTGTGATGACGGACACGGGGCGCACTTCTATTCCTAAGCTTTCTCTTGCTTCGTCAACAAGATGCCTTGTTACGAAAATTTTATCCACAACGCGCGCTCCAAGACAACTGGTAATCATATTGCGTTCGCCGAAGCCGACGACCAAGACAGGCGCGTCGTCAGGAATTTTCATCATTTTGACAAGATGTTCAGAAACGGTTTTCGCAACTTCTTCCAGTCTGCCATTACGTCCACACTCCAAAATGCCTGTTTCGATTGTCAGATAATGTCCGACGGGCATTCCCATTGCCTTTTCGCCGTTTTTGTTTTTTATCTGCAACAATGCGCTTTTGCATAGCTCCGTCTCTTCGGACTTTATTACAAAGCCGTCCCCTATTTCATGTTTCTTATTCATGGCTATTCCCCCTTGTAATAAAAAAATCCCTCGCAGCTAAATTCGCTACAAGAGATTTCTTCTAAAATTGCTATGATGACTTTTTGTAACTGTGGTGAAAACACAGGAACGCATTAAATCGCTCCTTGGCAAACTGCTACCTCGCCGCCGATATGTTTATCGGCTTTTTCTGTTTTGTTTTTGTCTGCATGGATTCTCCTTGGATGTTAGAGCGTTAAATGTCTGCCCAGTCAGTAAGCCATCTGCCGCTAGTCATTCCCCAAACGCGGAATTGGAGTACTCCGTGATAGGTTCTTAAATAATTTCGGGTCATCTCAAAAAATGGCGCGACTTCGATTTCCTGTTCTATTGACACAACAGGCATGGTTGTCGCTATTGCGGGAGGGGCAAATGACAATGCCACTGCGCAAATAAGTAAAAATGCCACTACTTTCTTTTTCACATTCTCACCTCCCTCGAATAGGTGTCCAATTTACAAAATCGCTATCATAGTCCACATACATAACAAAAATCCCATCAATATAAAGTGAAAACGTGCCGTTTTCATTATCGACAAGGAAGTGTTCTTCCACCCTGAAAATACCGCCGCCTTCGCTGTACTCTTCCGTAAAGTCATAAGCAGAGACAGGGATATAGGAGGATTCCCAATGCATTGGGACAACCAAAAACATATACGAGCCTATGAATAGCGCAACAATCAAAATCGAATAGCAGATGTTTGTAAGGAGCATTTTGCTGCGAGACTCGCCGCGCATGGCTAGGATTCTAAGCCTGTCGGCTAATCCGTCGCCGTCGCGAGTTAGTGCTTTTATCGCACCGCATTCCAAACCTTCTTCTGTGGCCTCGTTGTTTTTTGTGCCGTCCAATAGTTGCAGTCCCATTAGGTAATGCCGAAAATCAGTCTTGTTTGACACCGCAAACTGGTCACTCTTTAGTTCCGTAACAAAACGGAAGTTGCTTCTTAAAACATATACCAGTGGATTCCACCAAAAGACGCAACATATTACGTCAACGACCATGTCGGTCAAATAGTCTTTGTCTTGTATGTGCTTCCATTCGTGCAACAGGACTACGCGCAACTCGTCCGGCGAAAACTCCACCTTAGGCAAAATGATATGTGGCCTAAATGCCGTGGCCGCCGCTGTCCTAAAACCGCCGTTTCGGAACACGCAAAAGTGCTTGTCCGAGCCGATTATATCTGCCAATAGCGATTCTGCGTATTCGTCGCGTTCATAACTCCCCAGCCGATTCAAAATGGGGCGAAAATTGCTGATGTACTTGTAAAAATACCTCGCAGAAAGCCAAACCGTCCCCATAACCCAAGCGCAAACCAATACATGAAGAATGCTAATCGAAAAAAATTCGCGCATTAATACATTCACGATTGCCGGATACAATGTCTCCGAAAAAACAACCACCGTGTCGGGAATGGTCACTGCAACAAACATCCTCATTATGCTAAAGACAAGTAACAGCAACAGCGGTGCAACCGAAAACTTGATGGGAAATTTTAATTTCCTCATCAAAACTCCCAGTAAAATGAACGCACTAAACCACAACACTCCCATCATAAATGAATAAAGGGAGATAAGATGGTGAAAGACAACGCCCATACACTCTATCCTTTCTCTGTTGCGAGGAGGTGTTCGATAAGAGCGTGAACGTCTAGGGTTATCCCTGATTTTCTGATGTAGGAAACAGCGTACTGTTCATAGGTTAGCGTGGGTTTGTAGGTTTTCGCATTTTTCGTGACGGTGGGCTTAAATTTGTCCGGGACAATCGCGCCCTTTTTCTCAAGCATAGCTAAAAAAATATATATGGAACCTTCCTTCCAAGTTCGCTTGCTTGATGATTCAACAATTTCGTTGGCCGTCAAGGAGTCCTTGCTCTCCCACATAACAGACATTATTTCCAGTTCTTTTTCTGTCAGCTTCATTGCACAATCTTACAACATCTTTTATATATTGTCAACTGTCGGCAACTCCCCACACGCCAAAAAGATGTTTTGGTCTGAACCGCTCCGACCCTGATTCTCACTGCCTTATGCCGCATATTACGTCCCGCAAAAAGTCTTGTAGTTACAGCAGGTTGCGGTGGGAGGGTGTGAGTATTCTTCGGAGTGTATATAGGGATTTTTTAAGGCTGCCAGCAGCTTATGCATTACAGAAAAATCGCCCTGCCCTGCGGCGGCGAGTGCTTCTTCTACTTTATGATTTCTTGGGATGACCTTTGGGTTTTGCTTCAAATGGCTAAAGCTGTTGGTGTAATCCGATTTGTCCTGTTCCATTTTGCTTAATGTTTCTTCGATTGGGGTTTCCATTTTGGCTCGCATTCCGTTTAGCCAATTTTTTTTATAGCATTCGTGATAGTGTTTGATTGCGTCACCTGTCGATGCTATGGGAAGCAATGCCTCGGCAAGCCGTGACAGATTCCACGCGCCGATTTTGGGTTGATTTTTGTATGCATAGCGACCTTCTGTGTCGATGGAGCTAAAAACGGTGTCGGGGTCGTAGGTGTCCATAAACGCACATGGGCCGTAGTCGATTGTTTCGCCACATATTGACATGTTGTCGGTGTTCATTACGCCATGGACAAAGCCGACGAGTTGCCACTTTGCGACCAGAGCCGCCTGACGCTCCGCGACTTTTTTCAAAAAGAGCGAATACTTGTTTTCGGTATCTTGTATTTCCGGGAAATGTCGCCATATGCTGTAGTCTGCAAGTGCTTGTAAATCTGTTCGCGTTCCAAAAGCCGATGCATAGTCAAATGTGCCAACTCTGATATGGCTCGAAGCCACCCTCGTCAAAACAGCCCCCTGCAAGATTTTTTCGCGAAAAACATCCGTCCTCGTGAGGACAACGGCCAGAGAACGTGTGGTCGGAATCCCAAGTGCGTGCATCGCTTCGCTGATGATATACTCCCTTAGCATAGGCAATAACGATGCATAGCCGTCACCGTTTCTGGAAAAAGGCGTGCGCCCCGACCCCTTTAGTTGTATATCAAACCTGCGTCCATCGGGCGTGATATGTTCTCCCAGCAAAACAGCCCGTCCATCGCCGAGCATCGCAAAATGCCCAAACTGATAACCCGCATATGCTTGTGACAAAGGCTTCGCGCCATGCGGCAATACCGTACCTGCAAATATCTCGGGTGAGTTTTTTAGCTCATCCGAGTTTAGCCCCAAGTCTGCCGCCAGTTCTTCATTAAAAATCACCATCTTTGGTGCGGGTGCGACTTCGGGCTTTTGTTCCCTAAAAAATATTTCGGGCAACTCCGAATACGTATGCTCAAAATTCCAACTCATTTCGCAACTCCTTTCTGTTTTAACATGCCCCATCTAATGCTCTTGTATGTTACAAACTTTAATATTATAATGAGGGTAAACTAAGAGGTGAAGGGAGAAATTTCATGAAATTATTTATTGACACCGCAAATGTGTCGCATATCCGCGAGGTAAACGAGTGGGGTGTAATCTGTGGCGTGACAACCAACCCATCTTTGATTGCAAAAGAGGGGCGCGATTTTGCAGAAGTTGTAAAAGAAATCACCACCATAGTAGACGGCCCGATTAGTGCAGAGGTAATTGACACAAAAGCCGATGGTATGGTAAAAGAAGCACTTGAATTAGTAAAAATTCATAAGAACATAGTTATTAAAATCCCCATGACGGCAGACGGTTTAAAGGCCACAAAACAACTTGCCGCTAAGGGTATAAAGACTAATGTAACGCTCATATTTTCTACTGTACAGGCACTTCTTGCGGCGCGTGCAGGAGCGACATATGTCAGCCCGTTTTTGGGTCGCCTCGACGACATAGGCATGGATGGTATGAATCTGATTGAGGAGATTTCGGACGTGTTCGATGTACATGGCATTGAGACAGAAATCATCGCCGCCAGCATCCGTCATCCGATACATGTGATTTCTGCGGCGCGTCTCGGTGCGCATATATCCACCATTCCATACCCATGCTTTGTGCAAATGCTAAACCATCCGCTTACCGACAGCGGTATCGAACGCTTCCTCAAAGACTGGGAGGGCGTGCCTAAATGAAAATAGTAAACGACAATACAGTAAACACATTGCGCTTTTTGAGTGCAGATGCGGTACAAGCCGCAAACAGCGGCCATCCCGGGCTTCCGCTCGGAGCCGCACCCATGGCAACCGCGCTATGGGGCGGTGTGA
>WRGY01000076.1 GCA_009786925.1 Defluviitaleaceae bacterium
TATTTTTATCCGTTTTGATTACGGCGGGTACTCCTGCCGGTATTACAGCATTCATTGATGCCGGTGCTTTGATGGTCGTCTTGGGCGGCTCGATAGCATCCGGCCTAATCAGTGTAAAACTTAAAAACATGATAACTGCATTGAAGGCTTTTGCGGTTATTTTTAAACCCCCTGCGCTGGACCCGGCCTCTGCAATTGATACGGTTGTGCGTCTGGCTAATACTGCACGTAAAGAGGGTGTACTTGCGCTGGAAGAATCCGCGGCAAACATGGATGACGCTTTCTTGAAGAAGGGTATAATGCTCATCGTAGACGGTACAGACCCGGAACTCGTTAAAGGAATAATGGAAACAGAGCTGGGCTATACAGGCGACCGACATGAGGGTATCGCCGGTTTTTATAACACGATGGGTACATTTGCTCCTGCTTGGGGTATGATTGGTACGATGATTGGTCTTGTACTTATGTTAGGTGACTTGGACGACCCCGATAACTTGGGGCCGATGATGGCAATCGCGCTTATCACAACGTTCTATGGTTGTGTTTTTGCTAATATATTTTTCAGTCCCGTTGCGGCAAAACTTCAAGACATTAGTAAAGAAGAGATGCTTTATCGCACGGTTATGGTAGAGGGTATGCTCTCCATACAAGCGGGAGAAAACCCTCGAATCATTGAAGAAAAGCTTAAATCATTCCTTGCGCCCGCCTTGCGTGGTGATGTTGGTGCGTCTGGCGGCGGAGGAGGCGGAGGCGGAGGAGCTGAAGCATAATGAAAAAGAATAAGCCAAAAGACGACCCCACGAGAGTATTACCGGGTTGGTATGGGACATATGGCGACATGATAACGGTAGTAATGGCGTTCTTCGTATTGCTGTATGCGATGTCCAAGGTCGACGAGGATTTGTTTGAAAGATTTTTGGTAAGCTTTAACCCTGCCAGGGCAGTGGATACTCAGATTGCATCGGGTCAGGCAGGAGATATACAGGTAGACCAAGGCACCGCTATTTTGCCGGATTTAATGCCGCCACCGCCCGCAGGGGCATATGGTGATGACGATGGTACAGGTGATGATGGGACAACAGGCGAAGGCGGGAGAGAGCCGGAAGGCGATGCCGTGAGTGATATGATGAACACCTTCCGAACTTATATGGCAGAGAATATCCCAACAGACCAGGATGACCGACCTTATCCTATAGAGATAGAGGAAGGCGATGACTATATCAGGATAACGGTGGGTGAGCATAGCGGGGTATTTTTTAACCCCGGGCAAGCAAGGTTAACGCCTGCGGCAGTAGCCCTTTTGGATTATCTGGGGCCGATACTTGCAAGTTTTGCGGCAGGCGGTCATGGGATTATCGTAGAGGGACACACGGATAATATCCCGATAAACACAGCAGCTTTTCCGAGCAACTGGACATTATCCGGTGCAAGAGCTTCCTCTGTAGTGGAGTATCTGGTTTTAAACTTTGGCATAGATGTACAAATGATTGCGGGACTGGGCAGGGGCGAGTATTTCCCCGTAGATACCAATGATACAGCCGAAGGTCGTGCAAACAACCGCAGGGTAGAAATCAAAGTTTTCACACCACAGACGACAGAGCGTGGTCCTGTCGGAGGATGGTTTGCAATACCCGGCACAAGATAATGAAATTAGGAGGCTCTAATGGACAAGAGCAAGTTGATGATGATTATAATAATCGCCCTCTTGGTTTTACTGTTGGGAACGGTAATAGGTGTAGGAGTATATTTGATAACTATCTCTAATGAGGACCCGACTCCTTTCCATGACCCGGGCAGGGTAGTGGTAAATCAGGATTTGACACCAAGCGACATGATTTTTGTACAGCTTGGGGAGCTGATGACTGCGAACCTTGCGCCAGGACCTAATAATAGGTCTGATATTATCAGGCTGGAGGTTACGGTTGGTCTAAATGCTCATCCATCGGTAGATGAGGACGAGTTAGAAGATTTTTATGGTGTCATGACCAGAGGGATTCCCGCCGCTCGTGCAGAGGTGTTTAATGTATTAATAACCCGCACATACGAAGAGCTAAGGACACTCGAAGGTAGGCTGGCCGTCGAGGAAATCATGAAACATCAATTGCAAGACCTTTTTTCTTCAAACCTCATAGTAGATGTTAGCTTTTCAGATGTTATAGTCTCAAGAGGCAGGTGAGCATAAATGGGTGATATTCTTTCACAATCCGAGATAGATGCATTATTAAATCAGATGATAACAGGCGGGGATGACGGCGCAGGGGAAGTTATCGCGCCCATATCGAAGGCGAAGGACGCACGTCCGTATGACTTCGCTAACCCATCAAAGTTTAACAGAGAGCAGTTGCGCACTCTGGAAAACATCTTTGATAACTTTGCACGCAGTACGTCATCATTCCTTACCGGATATTTGCGTACCGCAACTCATCTGGAGGTATCCAGCTCCGAAGAAATCATGTATCGCGACTTTAACGTGGCACTCGCCAACCCGGTTATTCTTTCAATGATAGAACTGGCACCGTTAAAGGGAACTGTAATTGCGGACATGAGCAGTAACGTGGGTTATGCCATCATCGACAGAATCCTCGGCGGTCCCGGTTTTGGGATTAGCAAGATGAGAGATTTTTCGGAGATAGAAAAAATCTTGCTGGAACGTGTGATGTTGCAAATACTAAGCTTTTTACCCGAGCCGTGGGAGGGAGTCCTTCCGATACGGCCTCGATTAGAAAAAATAGAAACAAATACGCAGTTTGCACAAATCATCGCGCCAACCGACAAAGTTGCACTGGTGGTACTCACCATAAAAATAGGCACTTCGGAAGGAAATATTTCTTTCTGTTTGCCGCACAGGGTGCTTGAGCCAATCGTAGACAGACTGTATACTCGTTTCTGGTATGGGCAAAAAGAAGAGGATAACAAAGAAATATACCGTGAGCGTTTGGAAGTCGAACTGGAGCGCGCAAAAATCCCTGTTTCTGTACAGGTCGGTAAATCTAAGATTAGTGTTAACGAGTTTATCAATCTACAGGTCGGAGATATAATTCCACTGGATTCTTATGTAAGCTCGGATGTAGAGGTGCTCATCGGAAAAATGCACAAATTCTACGCAAAACCCGGTATAAGCCGCGGCAAGTTTGCAGTTCAAATCACGGACTTGATTGAGAAGGAGGAAACGAATAATGGGTGAAATGCTTTCTCAAGCAGAACTTGACGCATTGTTGGGAAACATGATAGACAGCGATGACGCGGGAGGCAGCGGAGATGCAGCCGCTACAGAGGCGGCACCTGCGGTAGCCGCAGGAGTTGAATCCACACTATCTCCCGAGGACCAGGATGTGCTTGGCGAAGTCGGCAATATTAATATGGGTACTGCCGCGACTACATTGTTTACACTTTTGTCGCAAAAAGTGCTTATCACAACGCCGCATGTAAAGATTTTACCATGGTCGGAGCTTTCTGCCTCGTATGACAGACCCGCTGTAGGTATACGTGTAGGATATAAAGTAGGGCTAAAAGGCTCAAACATATTGATTTTAAAAGACCGTGATGTTAAAATCATCGCGGACTTGATGATGGGTGGCATGGGTGACGTTCCCGAAACCGTAGAACTCAACGATTTGGATATGAGCGCGATAGGCGAAGCGATGAATCAGATGGTAGGTTCTGCTTCTACGTCACTGTCATCTATGATAAAAGAAAAGGTAGACATTGACACGCCTCATCCATTTATGCTCAACTTCGAAGAAGGAGCTGCCGCTCTAGCGTCAGTAGGTTTTGAACCCGGTGAGATGATTGCAAGCATTGCATTCCGTATGGAAATCGGGGAATTAATCGACAGTGAAATAATGCAAATATATCCCATGGATTTTGCAAAAGAGCTGGTAGAAAAATTAAGAGGGCATATGCTGGGCGGCATGGAAGAACCCGAAGCCGCACCTGCTCCGGCTGCACCGCCGCCGATGGCCGCCGCACCACCACAAATGGCTGCACCACCGCCGATGGCCGCACCACCGCCACCGATGATGGCTGCACCACAACAGATGGAGCCACAGCCCATGTATCAACAACCTATGTATGCGCAACAACCGATGCCAATGCAACCAATGTATGCACCACCTCCTGCGCACCAGAATGTGCAAACGGCACAATTTGTACCTTTCGACCCGCAGGAAGTGTATCAACAAAAAGAAAACATGGGCATCATCATGGATGTGCCGATGGAAATCAGCGTGGAGCTGGGACGCACATACAAAAAAATCTCCGAAATCTTGGAGTTTTCGCCCGGTACTGTGCTTGAGTTGGATAAACTTGCGGGAGAGCCGATTGACATAATAGTAAACGGCAAGTTTGTAGCCAAGGGTGACGTTGTGGTCATAGACGAAAACTTTGGTATACGTATTACAGAAATCATTAGCGCGGACAAGAGGATATAGCAACTCTTGTATAAAAGCGTAAAAAGCTAAGGAGTGGAGAAAATTATGTCTGACAAAACAATTCTTCTGGTAGATGACGCGGCGTTTATGCGTATGATGTTGAAAGACATCCTCACAAAAAATGGATACACCGTTGTAGGTGAGGCTGAAAACGGAGCTAAAGCTATCGAGAAGTACAAAGAGTTAAAACCGAATCTATGCATTTTGGACATCACTATGCCCGAGATGGACGGCATCCAAGCCGCAAAAGGCATCAAGGCCGCAGATAGTGGTGCTTTGATTATCATGTGTAGTGCGATGGGCCAACAAGCCATGGTTATTGAGAGTATACAGGCCGGTGCGCGGGACTTTATCGTAAAGCCTTTCCAAGCTGACAGGGTAATAGAAGCTGTAAAGAAAGTAATCGGTTAACGTAGCGATTTATGGAAAATTATATTTTTCTTCTTAGCGAAGGCGGGTTTTCTCCAGCAGCAGACCCGCTTTTTGGTATGCTGTGGAGCATGATACGCTTCCTTGGGGCTACGGCTCTGGTGGCGTTTTTGGCATACATCGCGACTAAGAAGATGGCCGGAGCGCGTTTGACCGGTCAGAGGAGCGGCAATCTATCCGTGGTAGAGTCCGTCAATGTGGGTGGACAGGCTGTTGTACAGCTAGTGAAGGCCGGAGACAAATATTTTGTGATTGGTGTAACAAAAGAGCGAGTGACTTTGCTCGGGGAAGTAGATAACGTAGAAGAAAAGGTAGAAGTGCAGTCTTTGGATACGCCTTTTGGCAAAGTGCTTTCCAGATTTATAAAAGTTGCACCGCAGGACGAGTCGGGAGATGAGAGCCATGAGGAGTAAATCAATTTTTGTTGCTTTTTTGTTGGGTCTTATTTTTGTTGCGGGTGCTGTAGATGTATATGCCGCAGGGCTTTTGAATCCTGATGGTGGATTTTTTCCGGGGATTAGTGTTGAGGTGGGTGCAACGGATGACCCTGAAAGTGTGGTTGCTACACTTCAGGTGCTTTTTCTTGTTAGTATCATCGCTCTCGCACCTTCGTTGCTTGTACTGCTTACGGCGTTTACGCGGATTGTTATTGTACTTAACTTTACGAGGCAGGCTATGGCTACACAGCAAATGCCGCCCAACCAAGTTCTTATCGGTATCGCACTTTTTTTGACAATGTTTGTCATGGCTCCACAGTTTACTGCGATTAATGAAAACGCTATTCAGCCACTGGGTACAGGTGAAATAGGCATAGAAGAGGCCTTAGACGAAGGCTGGGTAATTTTACAGGACTATATGCTACGCCAACTCAACAACACTATGAGTGGAGAAGCTGCCGTTACTATGTTTATGGATTTGGCAGATTTGGTTATAGATTATGACCATGAAATCCCGCCGCATGTGCTTATTCCTGCATTTGTTATAAATGAGCTGGCATGGGGCTTTTTGATGGGCTTTTTAATCTACTTGCCGTTTATTGTTATTGATATGGTCGTGGCCAGTGTTTTGATGAGTATGGGTATGATGATGTTGCCGCCTGCGATGATTTCTATGCCGTTTAAGATTATGGTGTTTATTTTGTCAGGGGGATGGCGTTTTATTATAGAGGGGCTTATGCAAACTATATTATTGCCTTATTAGGGTTCCCCTATTGGGGAACTTTTTTTGTGTATGTTACGTTTACATAAAAAAAGCGTGCAATGAGCGCGTGATTCCGGGAGTGGTATTTATGAAAAAAGCTATTGCTATTGTGTTAGCAGGGATATTGTTTATCTCTGCTATTTTTGTGTTTCCGGGAAGGGATAGCTCACTCCCGGCAGCACAGGAGGTGCTTGCATCCGAGCGTAATTTTGAAGGGGGCGACGAGGGGAGTGTTGCCTCGGTTGCCGATTTCGATATAGATACGGTGCTGGACGGACATGTGGCTCGGGGTGGGTATGTCCTTGCGCCTACGATGCTGGGGGCGCGTGGGATTGATGCACTTAGTTCGTTTGTTTTGCGCAGTCCCGCACCTTATGGGGTAGGGGGACCTGCGATAACGATAGAAGGGCAACCTGCACCTTCGGTTGTACGAGAAGATAACAATACGTTTATTATCACACCCGCTTTTCCGCTTACACCGAACAGTGTGTATGTGCTTACATTGAATGACGAGATTTTTTGGGCGTTTCAGACCGATGTTTTGTTGGAAATCACGGGGACTTTGCCGCGCAATCAGGCTATAAATGTACCTGTACGCACGGGGATAGAGGTTACGTTTTCTTTCGGAGAGCATGATATTTCTGACGATTTTAGAATCGCTCCGCATGTTGATGGTCGGTTTATACAGCGGGACAGCACAGCGATTTTTGTACCTGCCACGCCGCTTTCTTTCGGAACTGTATATACTGTGCGTGTGCGTGGGATTACATTTTCTTTTGAGACGGAGCCTGAGCCGAGTGTCAGGGTACGTGAACCCAGGAATGCTACAGTGCAGTTTTCTGGCAGATATGTGGAGTTTCCTTCTTTTGCTACGCCTGTTGTGCATTTTTGGCTTAGTCACAGTACACAACATGACAGAATGCGTCCTGCGGTGGATATGAATGTGTATCGCTTTGACGATTTGAACATGGCGGTTTCTGCCGTAAATCGTTTGGCCGGTGCGCCTTGGTGGACATATTTTTCGCATTCGCGATATGAGGTGGATACATCGGTTTTGACGCGGGTTTCTTCAGAAACAATCACAGAGAGACAGCCGGGCAGGCATTGGTATGAAAGTTATACCCTGCCGTATTTGCCTATTGGATTTTATGTGCTTAATGCTGTCATAGGCGGCGAAATAAACTCGCAAATAATTTTGCAAATCACAGATACAGCGGTACAGATAATCGCTGATGAAAGCCGCGCACTTGTATGGGTCAACGACATGCATACAGGTATGGCGGCGGCAGGTGCGCGTGTCACCGTGGGCAATGAGGTTTTTGTGGCAAGCTCATATGGGATTGCTGTGGTAGAGCGTGATGTGGCCGTCGGTGAGTACATTATGATAGAGGTAGACGGCATAGAGAGTGTTGTTTTTGCACATCACGGAGGGTTTCAGCATTTTTGGGGATGGTCTGATTGGGAGTTTGCGCGGCGACCCGGGCTTCCCGGGCTTAGGACGAACCATACAATAGACCAATATTGGTCTGTATTACAATTGGACAGGACATTGTTTCAGCGCAGTGACACTGTAAATTTATGGGGTTTTGTACAAGGCAGACGTGATACAGAAATCACCCATGTCACAGCTGTGCTTACTGAACATAGCTGGTGGTGGGATGAGGGCGGGCGCGACACCCTTCTCAGGCAAAACATACCCGTGATGTATGGTGCGTATAATGCAGAAATCAATCTGCCGCATTTGTCGCCCGGGTCTTACGAAATTGTAATTTTCCATGGTGATGTTGCGTTAAATTCTATATTCCTTACCGTGATGGACTATGTCACGCCGCCTTATCGTATGGTAGTGAGTGCTGACCAAGCCGCTATTTTTGCGAGGCAAGAGGTCACATTTACCGCAAACACACAGTTTTTTGAAGGCACTCCCGTACCTGATTTGGGGATTACACATGATTTTTGGGCTTGGGAGTTACTTGTTAATGCACCACGTGTGCGGACTGCGGCGACGGATATTGATGGAAATATGTCGGTGACAGTAACGCCTTCTGCATCAAGTGAAAACGTGCAGGGTGAGCGTCAAGTGACATTTTCTGCCGAAGCTACTTTGCCCGAAATCGGGTGGGTGCATCAGTCTACCGATGTACGAGTTTTTGTTAATGACATCCATGCGCGGCCGCGAGCTTTTAGAGATGGTGCGGATGCTACTCTTTCTATAGCGACACATGATATTTATCTCGGACGATTGAATGACGGTACCGCTGTACGCTGGGATGATTTTCTCGGTGAGCCGACCGTCGGGCAGATTTTTGATGTCCAAATCTACGAAATATGGTGGGAAAGAGTACGCAGTGGTGAGTTCTATTGCCATGTAACCCGCGAAACAGTGCCGAGATACCGCCATACGCGCAGGCAGACTCGTTTGCAAACCTTTAGCATGACAAGTGGTGCAGATGGTGTGGCTACTCATGATTTTACTGTGCCTAATGTGGAGCGGCGTAGCTATGAGGCACGTATTACCACCACCGACGGAAACGGTCGTACCATACGCCATAATGTTTTTATCGGGCGCAACTTTGAGAGCTTTTTCCAAAGAGCGGATGATGACAGTATTTTTTTGTATGGTGCGCGTGCCGAAGGATATAACATCGGTGACGTAGTAGAGCTTACAGTCATGCGCGGCGCAGAGCCTGTAAGTACGGGAAATTTTTTGTTTGTGGTCGTGCAGGGCGATATTCTTTCGTATCATATAGGCTCCAATCCGTTGGAGCTTGAATTTACGGAAAGGCATGTGCCTAATGCACAGGTTTTTGCGTATCATTTTAATGGGCATACCTATAACAGCGGCGGACATATGAGCCAGAGATTGCGGTTTAATCTGGAAGAACGCGAAATTTTAATCACTGTCGAGACATGCAGTGAGACATATCGACCGGGTGAGACACCGACATTTACAGTGACTACTACCGATGCGGACGGCAATCCCATCGCCACAAATGTTAACATTTCCCTGGTAGATGAGGCGTTGTTTTCGCTGATGGATTACAGCGTGGATACTCTCTCAATGCTATATCTGGATGTAAGCGACGTGCTTAGGTTTAGTCTCACTACACACAGGACTTTTGTAAGTGACGGGATAGAAGAAGAGTGGGGTGACAGACTCATGACTCGTCAGGTTGATTATGCTGCGGGATTTGCTATGGGAATTGCTGCACCTGCTGCCAGTCCCGGGGGTGGTTTTGAGGCGGAATCGGCGGAACATGCAGACGACGGACAACGCGGCGGCCAAATCCGCCAGCGTTTTGAGGATACCGCAATGTTTGTAAGTGTGCGTACAAATGCGCAGGGTGTGGCTACATTCGCTATGCCACTGCCTGATAATATTACTTCTTGGCGTGTGACGGCTTCTGCGGTGAGCGAATGTCTACATGCGGGCAACACTGTACAGACATTGCGTGTGACGTTGCCTATGTTTTTGCATTACACGATGGCGAGTGTTTTCCTCGTTGGTGATATACCTACGATTGGTGTAAATGCTTTTGGCACTGCACTTGGCGGTGGCGAGCAGGTAGAATTTAGGGTTTGGCGTGAGGATTCTCCCGATGATGTGCGTACCGCTATGGGTGTGGCTTTCGAACGTGTTAATATTCCGCTTTGGGAGAAATCAGAAGAAGGCTTTGGCGCAATCATTATAGATGCCTCTGTCGCAGGTTTTAGCGATGCTGTACGGCATGAATACCAGGTGACGCAGTCTCACAGAATGGTGGATACCACCGTGTTTTATGAAGTGGTGGCCGGCATGACCTTTGATGCAAATGCAACAGGACTCACTAGCATCACATTTCTTGACCATGGACGCGGACGGTTTTTGCATGATTTGTTCAATCTGCGCCATACATGGTGGGGTGGTGCGAGGGTAGAGTCTTTGGTAGCGGCGCGTGAAGCAAATGCTCTTATACAGCGTCATTTCCCGGATATAAACTTGTTCCGCAATGTCTCAGGATTTGAAATTTTGGATTATCAAACACAGAGCGGCGGTATGGCGATTTTGCCGCATTCGTCAGCAGAGCTGGAGGTAACAGCGAAGCTTCTGCCATTTATAAAAGAAGAAATTGACATACAGGCCATGCGTCGATATTTGCGTAATATAGTAGACAACTCGGCGACGGATAATAAAATCCTCGCGTTGTACGGTCTGGCGTTGCTCGGAGAGCCTGTTCTTTTGGATTTACAGGCATATGCACTGTTGGATAATTTGTCCATGCGCAATTTGGCCTATGTCGGGCTTGGTTTTGCGGCACTCGGTGATATGCACTCGGCGCGGGATATATATGTAAAAATCATTCCGCATATACAGGCAATCGCACCATATTATCGTGTTAATGCAAGCGGAAGCCGTGTACAAATCGTCGCAGACACCATGGCGGTCTCACTTTTGGCGGCGCGGCTGGGTGAGCCACAGGCGCAGGGTATGTTTGAATATGCAAATGCGGCAAGGATGTCAGGTTTCCTTTGGGATTGGCGTGGGCGGCCAAACACTAGGTTTATGAATGAGTATTTATTAATGCGTCTGGAGCGTTTGCATTTTATTTCTATGGAAATCGAAAATCATTCTCCCGAAGGCGCGAGCATCACATATACATTGTTTGGCGAAACGGTAACGCGACAACTGGGGCATGGCGGGTCGTTTAACTTGAGGATTCCTGCACAAAATTTAGCAACGGATTTTGCACTCGTGAGTGTCACAGGCGAGGTGGGTGCGGTATCTATAGTGCGCATTCCTATGGAAGATATTGAGCCGATTGATAACAATGTCACCGTAAGGCGGCAGTTTTTCCGCGCAGGAACTAACACACCGGTAACAGAGTTTGCACAAGATGAACTCATTCGCGTAGAAATCACAGTAAACTACGGCGCGGACGATGTGGGCGGGACTTATGTAATCACGGATTTCCTACCCGCAGGGCTAACCCTTGTACGCAACTCAGCCAGGATTGTCACACGCAGTACCTCCGGCAGACATCATGCCTGGGCTACAACAGAAGGACAGCGTGTCACCTTCCATGACCATAACGAGCGATTTAATAGGATTCATACGTATTTTTATTACGCCAGAGTGGTAAATCCCGGTACCTTTAGAGCCGAGGGGACAGTCGTACAGAGCCTCGGGGTCAGGGAGTATATCGTTGTAGGAGAATGTGTGGTTGTGGTGATAGAGTAGGGGTGTTTTATAAAAAAGCCGAGAGATTGCACTCTCGGCTTTTATTTTTTTTACTCCGTTGCCCTCATAAGCGAGTCAATAATCTCCGGGAATGGGAATGTGTTGGTCGCTCTGTCTAGTATGGCAAAATGGTCGCCGTCTGCGCGGCTAAGTGATGTGCCAAATCTTCCGTTGTCCCACCAGATGCATACTATGCCTCGGTTTCTCGCTTCGGTTACATAAAAATATGTCCAATTTGCGCGGGAGCTTGTGTTGTTGCGGTTTAAGGCACCCATTTCTCCCATGATTATGGGGATTCCGTTTGCAGAAAATGCATTGTAGGCAAGGTCTAAACCTCGGGTAATGGCGTTTGTATCCTCGGGGTTTTGGGTTGACCAGCCCATGCTCATGTTTTCGCCTAAAGTCAGCGCGAAACGGTATGGTGCATACATATGAAGGGATACGATTAGCTTGTTTTCGTCGTTTGCCGGGTCATCGGGCAGGACAAAATCATCAATTGCATGTGCTACGACTGCCGCGGCATAGGTGGGTACCATCAGCATTCTGTTTATGTTGTTTCCGCCGCTTTCGCGTACCGTATCTACAAAAACTTGGTTTAGTATGTTTACATTATGGCGTTCTTCCGGTGTGCCGCCGTTCCACTCGGCGCGGCTGCCGATTGTACGTGGCTCGTTTAGTCCTTCGAAGATTAGTTTATGTGGATAATCACGGAAAACATATGCGATTTGTTCCCATAGCCGCGTGATTACGTGGATGGAATCGTCCATGTCGTCGTCAAAGAGGCTAAAAAGATACTCATCGTGGTGGGTGTTTATTATCACAAAAAATCCTGCATCGAGGCCGTAGTTTACCACTTGGATGACACGCTCCATCCAGTCATCACGGATGGTGTAGTTGTCACAGTTGCGTACAAGGCGCGGATACCATGTCACGGGTACACGAAGCACATCGAAGCCCGCCTCTCGGATGGTTTCTATATTTTCACGCGAGGTGATGGGGTTGCCCCAGATTGTCTCATGGGTCTCGATTGGGCGACCAAACGCCGTCACATTGCCATGTGGATGCGCGTCCAGTGTGTTGCCCAAGTTCCAGCCAACGCGCATTTCTGCCACCATCTCTGATGCATTTTGCCATGGCGATGGTGATGGGTCAGGGGCTTCTGTTAGGTTGATGACAAGCGGAGGGTCGTTGATTTCCGGTGGGGGAGGTGCTACCAACGGCTCCTGTGTAGGTGTAGGAGTGGGGGCGGGGGTAGGGATGGGTGTAGGAGTCGGGGTGGAAACGGGCGTTTCTACATTTAGCTCATTTGCACATGCAGAAAAAATTAATAAAATTAATAAAACAGTAAATTTAAACATTTGCGAAACCCCTTTCGGAATTGTATTTGTGCAAAATGCACAAGGGATGCTCCATTTTATGCATAAAATATCGCCAATGTCAAACGGAAAACTTGAGCTTTTCCTATTCCATGTAGCAAAATGCTGTGATATACTCACAAAAGCTTGAATAAATTATTTGAATACACAAAATGAAAAATAAAATTAAAATCGGGGGTATGTATTATGCAATATGGGAAATTTGACCCACAAAACAGGGAGTATGTGATTACAAAACCTAATACACCTGCGCCATGGGCAAACTATCTGGGTTCTCCCGCATACGGAGCCATCATCACAAATAACGCGGGTGGCTACAGCTTTGTAAAGAGTGGTGCGGCAGGAAGGCTAAATCGCTACCGCTTTAATGAGCAAGACCGTCCGGGTCGTTATGTTTATCTGCGTGACGAAAAAGACGGTGATTATTGGTCTGCATCATGGCAACCGGTGGGCAAACCGCTTGACCAATACAAATCCGAATGTCGTCACGGTACGGGTTACACAGAAATAAGTGCCGAATATCGCGGAATTTCTTCCAAGGTAAAATACTATGTGCCGCAAGGTGCAGAGTACGAAGTCTGGAATGTTACGGTTACAAATAACGACAGCAAACCTCGCGAAATTTCGGCATATGGTTTTGTTGAGTTTACATGTGACGGCAACTACGAGCAAGACCAAGTAAACCTGCAATATACGCAGTTTATCACGCGCACGTATTTTAAAGACATGATGATATTACAGACAATAAATGAAAACAATGCATTGTTCAATAACCACACGCCGGTGACACGTTTCTTTGGGCTTGCGGGTGCTAAGGTGTCGAGCTACTGCGGTGATAAGGCTGCTTTTATGGGCAACTACCGCGACTATGGTAATCCGATTGGCCTTGAAAACGGAAAACTCTGCGGCACGCTAAACTATAATTTAAACTCCTGCGGCGCGCTGCAAACGACTTTTAAAATTGCTCCTAATGAGAGTAAGACATTCTCATTTATAATGGGACAAAAGAACGAGAAAAACGCTCGAGATGTTCTGTCTCGTTATGAAAATCCTTCTGTCGTGGATAGCGAAATCACCACGCTGAAAAAATATTGGCATGGCAAGTTGGAAAATCTGCAAGTGCAAACCCCTGACGAAAACTTCAATAATATGCTTAACTCATGGCATTCGTATCAATGTTTTATTACATTTATATGGTCGCGTGCCGCGAGCCTGTCGTATTGTGGTTTGCGAAACGGATATGGTTATCGTGACACCGTTCAGGACATTCAAGGCATTATCCACCTCGACCCCGAAGCGGCTTTGGATAAAATCAAGTTTATGCTATCTGCGCAGGTACATCATGGCGCAGGTCTGCCGCTTGTTAAATTTACGCATAATCCCGGTCATGAGGATAAGCCCGAGGACGCAAGCTACCGCACTGCAACAGGGCATCCCTCTTATCGTGCCGACGATATGATGTGGATATATCCAACTGTTTGGAAATATATCGCAGAAACGGGCAATACAGCTTTTCTTGATGAGGTTGTGCCATATGCTGACCAAGGTGAGGACACAGTATATGCGCATTTGTTAAAGGCGATTGATTTTACGCTTAACCATCTTGGAATCCACGGTCTGCCCGCGGGTCTCCACGCTGACTGGAATGACTGTTTGCGTATGGGAGAAAAGGGCGTTTCTGTATTTGTTGCATTGCAATTTTACTACGCATTCGAAATAATGACGCGCCTCGCAAAACACAGAAACGATACCGCCGTCTCTGATAAAATGGCGGAGCATAAAAAGCATTTCCGCGCCATCATCGAGGATAAATGCTGGGCGGGCGACCGTTTTGTGCGTGGTATAGCCGAAAACGGCGATGTAATCGGCAAACCATCCGACCCGGAAGCAAATCTATGGCTAAACCCACAAACATGGGCGGTGCTGTCGGGCTTTGCCGACGAAAAACGCGGCAAGGATATTCTTGACCTCGTATACCGTGAGCTAAACACGAAATACGGTGCGCGGATTATGAATCCTTCCTATGAAAAACACGCCTTCGACGGCGCGTTGGCACTGTTGTTTAACCCTTCTACAAAAGAAAACGGAGCTATTTTCCTACAGACGCAGGGTTGGCTAATCCTTGCCGAAGCCCTGATGGGACGTGGCGACCGCGCAATGGAATACTATCTCGAATCCTGCCCTGCGGCACAAAACGACATAGCTGACACTCGTCTGCTGGAGCCATATGCATACTCTCAGTTTACCGAAAGCGTAGACAGTCCCTTCGAAGGCCGCTCACATGTACACTGGCTCACAGGTACTGCAAGTACAGTAATGGTCGGCTGCGTAGAAGGTATACTTGGTCTAAGGCCTGACATCGGCGGGCTTAGTA
>WRGY01000077.1 GCA_009786925.1 Defluviitaleaceae bacterium
TATGTACGGTAGATTTGCTTATGCCAAATTTTTTGGCTGTTTCTCTTACTGTTGCATTTGAGCTGATGATAAAATTCGCTACTTCTACGGCCCGTTCTTCTATATAGGTTTTCAAGACCGGCACTCCCTTTTAAATATGACGTTGGATTATATATATGAGGGATAACCGTAAGTTAGAACGCTGCAACAAAATCATGGTGTTAAATTGCGGCATGACAAGCGCAGTGATACAGTTAATGACTGCCCAAGGCGGATACATGACATCTAAGTTTGCGTTTTAAGCAAATAATAATGACACGGAGGATTGATAAACATGAAACTACTCTACATCTGGATAGAATCTTATAGGTCAATTAATCAGCAAGGATTTTCATTGGTTAATGGTTTTGATGTTTCGGTTGATGATATTAGCACTCAGTCCGTTCATATTAACCAACGGACTGAGCAATTTTTCCAGAAAAAAATTACTTTACCATGCAATCCGCCAACCATTGATTTAACAAACTCAATTAGCACTATTACAATGCTGATAGGGAAAAACGCTTCTGGAAAAAGTTCTATCTTTGAATGTATTACTTCACAGGACGGTGCTTTCTTTTGTATTTTTTATGATTATGAAAATCCTCATTACGCAATAGCATCGAGTAAAATTAAAATTGAAGCGGATGGCTTGGTATGCAACAAAGGCACAACTTCTTTGCCAACCGTATTTTACTACAATCACCGTGCGGGTGAAATTGTGCCGTCATGGAATGGGTTTAAGGCAATCAACTCTTTGCAAGTTAAATTGCCAGTGATGAAACTTGATAATTATATCTTTTCAGCGTACAAATTCACTTCTCATTTTAAAGATGAGCTTGAAGCCTTGTTTCAAAATATGGGGAAATTTACGATATTCTTAAAGCACGATGATGATAGCTTTAGCTCCCTGAATGATTACTTTGTTGATAATAAATGCACTAACAACAAGTACAAACTCTATTTTTTGCAAAAATTTTGTTACATAGCATTTGTAAACCTGCTAAAAGTGATTGAGGCACAAGATGACTACCAACCAAACTATGATGAACATGGCGGTGATATTCTTCGTTCAAAAGTATATGCATTTACTCCCACTAATGGTTTTCCAGAAGAGCATCAAGGCTTATATTCATATAACCCTCACGACTTTTGTCGTATAAAAAAAGACCTAGACACTGCCATTGCCTCTTTTAGCAATGCATATCCAAACCTCGAAAACAGACTTGCTTGCACATACGAACTTATACGTAAATTTGTAGATACATCAAACAACTTAGACGATGCACATTTTACTGCCTTTTATAAATTGGAATGTCCCGTAGTTAAACCCAGTGATTCTACATTCGCCAATTTTTTGACCTTGTTTGAAATTATCGAAAACTTAAATAACGCAAATATGTTAAATATATGCATAAGTAATGGGATAAACACAACTATAGAATGGCTATCTTCAAGTGAAATGGAATCCATCCGTTTGTTTTCAATGATATATCAATGCATTTCTCACATTGAGCCAACATGGGGTGTTAAAGATATTATCGTAGTCATTGATGAGCCAGAGATTCATTTGCACCCGACAAATGCAGAGCTGTTTATTAAATGGATTGAAAGGGCAGTTTGTTTGTTTGCCACTGCCGGACACATCAACTCTGTTCAGCTCATAATTTCAACACACTCTCCGCTCGTGGTAAAAAAATGCCTTGATTACGGAAATCACGCTATTCGATGTGTAGAAAACAATGGGAGTGCAGTCAAAATTAAAAGCAAATCCCTTCCAACCCCACTTAGGCGAGTAACTTCGTATGCAGAAATTATGTATCGGTATTTCGATATTGTTAGTACTGATTTTCATGATGAGTTATATGGTGCAATGATGGAGGAAGTGGCACAATCATCTGTACCACCCAAAGATGTTCACAAAATTAAGACAAAATGCCTAGACGATTATTTGCGTAAATTACGCAATCAAGGTAATAACGGCGTAAAAATTTTTCCGGACAAATGGGAATCTGACATACCAAAAAAAGACGGCTCAAAAGACGAGTATTTATGTACAGTACCTGTCTATTTAAGAAATTATATACATCACCCAGAGAATCAATATATGAAAAACAAACAAATACCACAAGAAGATTTTGAAACATACTTGCGTGAGTCAATTGTGTGCATGGATAGTATTTTAAACCCATAAAATATCAAAAACAAACTTGCAGAAAAAACTAAATCAAGAGTGTACTGAAACGCGATACCCATGTAGAAGGCAATTTGAAATCGGGCGAGACCGTTTCTCATTTGTTTCGCTTTATCAGGCTTGAAGTAAAAAAATAGCCCTCCCTTTTTATTTTTTCGGGAGGGCCTTCTTTTATTCTGTCTCTGCCATTTGTAATGCGGAGCGCACTGCTTCGTGCAAAATCCATGTGGTTACGGGGTAGTCGGTTTGGGGAGTGATATGTGCGGACTGGTAGCGGAGGATTTCTTCGGCCAGGTCTTGCATCCGTGGTTCAAAGAGGGGATAAAATACTCGCTGTAGGTCTGCCATGTCTGTCATGTAGACAGAGAGGATTTCGTTTTCGCTTACTGTGACTCGCACATGTAGGGGTTCGTCGTAGAGGACGATGGTGGAGGAGTATACCCCGGGGATAAAGCGGGATATTTCTGCATCGGCTGTCTGTCGCGGGATTAGGATTACCAGTGCGGTGATGATAAGCGCGAGTGCGACCAGTACGATGATTCCCATTTTTATGAGGTCTTTCTTGTGTAATACAAAAATTTTTGCACCACTCATTTCTTTCACCCTTCTTATATACTTAGCTTGATATAAGAATGTATGAAAGCTGTGGCCTGTTTATGACTTCTTGGCTCGTGCCATAAGAGATTGCAGGGTTATTATTGCGTCTTTAAATTCGCAACATTCTACTTGGCGTACAAGTGTTTCCATCTCGGGATAGTTCTTTAGAGCAGGAACTTGTTCTATGCAGTCGGCTATACGTGCTTGTAATAAGGGGGCGAGAGCCTCCAAAATGGGCAGGGCTTCGTGCGGGATTTTGATATTTACTGACACAGAAAGAGAATCCAACACGTTTTTAAGCTCGGTCTCTAAGCTCTTCATATAGCTTCCCGGAGGTCTCACGCCATCTATCAGTAAGTTCTCTAACGCCTCGGCGGCATTGGCGAGTTTTGTCTCTTCTATCAATCGTGCGGCATTTTTTAATATATGCACTATATCCTGCGCGGATTTTAAATCTTTTCTGCCGATGGCGACAGTGAGTTCTGCCATTGAGTTTTTATAATTTTTTATAAAATCTTCGCGCAACTTTGCTTTCATTTTGTTTTTGTAATCTTCTATGTCCATGCTAAACACCTCAAATCAAAATTATAAGGACTTTACAAGGGAAGTCAAGAGGGGTATATTATAATAATAGCAAAAAGAAAGCGGGTTTTTTTATGCATAGTGACTATGTAACAAGAGGAAATAGAGTCGTTCCACATAGGTCTTTGTTTAAAGCGATGGGTTATACAGATGAAGAACTCGCACGCCCGCTCATAGGGATTGCAAATGCTCATAGTGAGGTAGTACCCGGTCATATACATCTGGATAATATCGCAGAAGCGGTAAAAAAAGGTGTGCTTGCCGCAGGTGGTACGCCGCTGGAGTTCCCCGCCATCGGTGTGTGCGATGGGATTTCTATGGGACATATAGGGATGAAATATTCGTTGCCGAGCCGTGAGTTGATTGCAGATTCTGTAGAATCCATGGTGCTTGCACACGCGCTTGATGCTGTTGTGCTTATTCCAAACTGTGACAAAATCGTGCCGGGTATGCTGATGGCGGCGGCGCGACTAAATATACCGGCTATTGTAATCAGCGGCGGACCTATGCTTGCGGGGCGTGTCGGAGAACGTGCCGTGAGTCTTTCTTCGGCATTCGAAGCAGTAGGTGCGCACGCGGCGGGCAAAATTGACGACAACACCTTGCTCGAATATGAGAATGAATCCTGCCCAACATGCGGCTCATGCTCGGGCATGTTTACCGCAAATTCTATGAACTGTATCACAGAAGCCCTGGGCATGGCTCTCCCCGGTAATGGGACAACCCCTGCCGTATATGCCGAACGCCTTAGGCTTGCAAAGCGAGCGGGCGGACAAATCATGAAGCTATTTAATGAAGGAATACGGCCACGCGATATTATGACAAAGAATGCGTTTTTAAACGCACTTACATTAGATATGGCCTTGGGTTGCAGTACAAACAGCATGTTGCATCTACCTGCGATTGCCTACGAAGCGGGGGTAGACCTTCCACTTACCCTTGCCAACGAAATCAGCGAAAAAACGCCAAACCTCTGCCGCCTCGCACCGGCGGGGCCGCATCATATCGAGGATTTGTATATGGCGGGCGGTGTACCTGCGGTGCTTAAAGAACTAAGCACGCTGGGTATTTTGCACTTGGAAGAAAAAACAGTAAACGGCAAACTCGGCGATATGCTAAAAACCGCTTCTAACAAAAACCATGAGGTAATCCGACCCGCAAACAATCCGTTTTCGCCCGTTGGCGGAATCATGGTGCTGACAGGCAATCTCGCCGAAAACGGCTCGGTGGTAAAACGCTCCGCCGTGGCTGACGAAATGATGAAAACAAGCGGCAAGGCTCGCGTATTTGAGAGTGAAGAAGATTGTGCCGAAGCCATATATTCCAACAAAATAAAGCCGGGTGACGTAATCGTCATCCGCTACGAAGGCCCCAAAGGCGGCCCGGGAATGCGAGAAATGCTAAACCCAACAGCCGCACTCATGGGCATGGGCTTGGGCAAAGAAGTCTCGTTAATCACCGATGGCCGTTTTTCCGGAGCGTCTCGTGGTGCATGTATCGGCCATGTTTCTCCCGAGGCGGCAATCGGCGGGCTTATCGCACTTGTAGAAGAAGGCGACAAGATTGACATAGATATACATGCGGGCAAACTTCATCTGGATGTATCGGAATCAGTACTGGAAGAGCGACGCAAAAAATGGAAGCCGCCTGCTTCTACCGCAGGAGACAGAGGATACCTTGCACGCTACCAAAAGCTGGTGACAGGTGCCGATAAGGGCGCAGTATTGGTGTAAAAGGGTGGTTTCAATCCTTTAACCAAAACGACAAAGTTGGGGAGTGAATATCGTGCAACTAAACGGAGCAGAAATCCTTTTAGAATGCCTGTTGGAGCAGAATGTGGACACCATCTTCGGGTATCCGGGTGGGCGCGTTTTGCCTATATATGACGCATTATATAAGTACAGCGACAAGCTAAACCACTATCTTGTGAGCCATGAGCAGGGTGCGGCACATGCCGCTGACGGCTATGCTCGTTCTACGGGTAAGGTGGGTGTATGTATTGCAACCAGCGGTCCCGGTGCAACAAACCTGGTGACAGGGATTGCCACGGCCTACATGGATTCTTCGCCCATGGTTGCGATAACGGGAAACGTGCCTGTGCCGATGTTGGGCAAGGACAGCTTCCAGGAGGTGGACATCACAGGGATTACCATGCCTGTGACAAAACATAATTATATCGTAAAGGATGTAAACGACCTGGCAGAAACAATTAGGTCGGCGTTCCATATTGCGCGTAGTGGTCGCCCCGGCCCTGTGCTTGTGGATATTCCGTCTGATGTTGCCATGGCTGTCGGCGAGTTTTCTTCAAAGAAGCCGCTTCCTGCTCAATACGAAAACGCAAGAATCACCCCACAAAAACTAAACGAAGCGGCAGAGCTTATTTTCCAAGCTAAGAAGCCGCTTATTTTCGCGGGTGGCGGTGTGATTCTTTCGGGTGCTTCCGAAGAATTGCGCGAATTTGCTTCTAATACAAACGCACCTGTATGTGTGAGTGCGATGGGGATTGGCGGCTTCCCTGCATCCGACGATGCCTTTGTCGGTATGCTTGGAATGCATGGTACAGCCGTTGCAAACACACTCGCCTCAGAATGTGATTTGCTAATCGCAATCGGCACGCGCTTTTCTGACCGCGTTGTCAATAACACATCACGATTTGCCGTCGGCGCAAAAGTCCTCCACATAGATATAGATGCGGCGGAGATTGACAAAAACATACTAACGGCCTACTCACTCGTGGGCGATGTAAAGCGTGTGCTTTCTCTACTTAATCCCCTACTCCGAAAACAAGAAAATAACGAGTGGCAATCCAGAATCGCCTCCCTAAAAACAGAATATCCACGGCCAAAATGCACAATGACGCAGCTCACAGGCCAATATGTAATCCAACGTCTAAGCGAAATCGCAAAGGATGACGCAATCTTTGTAACAGAAGTAGGCCAGCATCAGATGTGGGCTTGCCAAAACCTGCAAATAGACCATCCGCGTCGATTTGTAACATCAGGCGGCCTCGGCACGATGGGCTTTGGGCTCGGTGCGGCAATCGGCTCCGCAGTCGCCAATCCGTCCACCACCGTAATCAATATAGCGGGCGACGGATGTTTTCGGATGAATCACATAGAACTCGCCACTGCCGTAGAGTATGACCTGCCCGTCATTACCGTCATCCTAAACAACCACGTACTCGGCATGGTGCGCCAATGGCAAAAACTATTCTTTGGCAAACGCTATTCCAGCACAAATCTCCACGGCAAAATCACCGATTTTGTCAAACTCGCAGATGCCTATGGAGCGGCGGCCTTCCATGTAACAAAACCCGAAGAGGTAGACGAGGCAATAAAAAAGGCCATCGCGCTCAAAAAACCCGTCGTCATCAACTGCGAAATCAGCGGCGACGAAAGCGTATTCCCCATGGTACCCCTCGGTGCAGGCATAGGGCAGTTTATAACAAAGGAGGGTGAATAGTATGAGGCATGTACTCTCCATCATGGTAGCAAACAACGCGGGTGTACTCGGACGTATAGTCGGCCTGTTTTCGCGCCGCGCATACTCCATAGACAGCCTTAGCGTAGGCAGTTCTGAGGACCAACGCTTCACTCGTATAACCGTATCTGTCCAATGCGATGAAATGGTGTTGGAGCAAATAATAAAACAGGTTGCAAAGCTCGTAGATGTACAAGAAGTAATGGAGCTAAAACCGGAATCCGCCATATACCGTGAGCTATGTCTCGTAAAAGTAGAAGCCACCGCCACGGCACGCCCCGACATATTTAACGTGGCTACGGTGTTCCGCGCTAACATAATAGATGTTTCTACAAAAACAATCACAATGGAACTCACGGGCGATTTTAATAAAATAAACGCATTCATAGAGCTGATGAAACCCTATGGCGTACTGGAAGTAGTGCGTACAGGCCTCACAGCTATATCACGCGGAGCGACTAAAATTTAGCGAGACACTCGCACAAATAGGAGGATATTTATGGCAAAGATGTATTATCAAAAGGATTGCAAAATTGAAAATTTGAAGGGAAAAAAAGTAGCGATTATCGGCTATGGGAGTCAGGGACATGCACACGCACTCAACTTGCATGAGTCGGGTGTGGATGTAGTCGTTGGCTTGTATCAGGGTAGCAAGAGTTGGGACGCGGCAAAAAAAGCAGGTCTCGAAGTCGCGCTTGCCGCCGATGCGGTAAAAATGTCGCAGGTGATTATGACACTCGTACCTGACGAGCTTATGCCGAGTATTTTTGAAAATGACATCAAACCAAACCTTTCCAAAGGTGATTATCTTGTATTTGCTCATGGCTTTAATATCCATTATGCGCAGATTGTACCGCCATCGGATGTTAATGTGTTTATGCTTGCACCAAAGGGGCCGGGGCATACCGTGCGCAGTCAATATCAAGAAGGCAAGGGTGTACCGGGGCTTGTTGCGGTATACCAAGACCCAAGCAAGGACACATTAAAAGTTGCCTTGGCATATGCGGCGGGTGTAGGTGCGGCGCGTGCAGGTGTTTTGGAGACTACTTTCAAAGAAGAAACCGAGACAGACCTATTTGGTGAACAAGCTGTACTCTGCGGTGGCGTAAGTGAGCTGATGAAAGCAGGCTTTGAGACATTGGTAGAGGCGGGATATTCTCCCGAAGCTGCGTATTTTGAATGCGTACATGAAATGAAATTAATCATCGACCTTGTGGTACAGGGCGGGCTTTCTTATATGCGTTATTCGATTTCCGATACAGCAGAATACGGTGACTACAGCGTTGGCAAGCGTATAATCAACGATGACACCAAAAAAGAAATGAAAAAGGTGTTGGGAGAAATCCAAGACGGCACATTTGCAAAAAATTGGATTTTGGAAAATAAAGCCAATCGCGCAAGCTTTAATGCCATACGCAGGATGGAAAAAGAGCATCAAGTAGAGCAGGTAGGAGAAACCCTGAGAGGGATGATGAGTTGGCTAAAAAAATAACCATTTTTGACTCCACATTGCGTGATGGTGCGCAAGCCGAAGGGATTTCATTCTCTGTACAAGATAAAATAAAAATCGCCCGAGCCCTCGACGGCTTGGGCGTAGACTATATAGAGGCGGGCAATCCCGGCTCTAACCCAAAAGACCTCGAATTTTTCCGTCATTTTACGGAAAGCGGTGGGTCTTTGGGTCATGCAAAGTTGATTGCTTTCGGCAGCACTCGGCGCAAGGGGATTTTGGCAAAGGACGACGCAAATGTACGTGCTTTGTTGGAGTCCGGCGCAGGTGCTGCTTGTATTTTCGGCAAAAGTTGGGATTTCCATGTAACGGATATACTCGGTGCCACTTTGGAAGAAAATCTTGCGATGATACGTGACACAATCGCATTTTTAAAAGAAAATATGGCAGAGGTTATGTTTGACGCGGAACATTTTTTTGATGGATACAAAAACAATCCCGAGTATGCCTTCGCATCTTTGCGAGCGGCGGCAGATGGTGGCGCGGACGTGCTTGTACTTTGTGATACAAATGGCGGATGTTTTCCGTCAGAGATTTTTGAGATAGTACAAAAGGTGGTTGAAGAGTTTAAAATCCCTGTCGGCATACACACTCACAATGACTGCGAGATGGCGGTAGCAAACTCTATCGTAGCGGTAGAGGCGGGCGCAACACAGGTACAAGGCACATTTACCGGCTTTGGCGAACGTTGCGGAAATGCTAATCTTTCGGCGATTATACCCGGGTTACAACTCAAAAAAGGATATGACTGCATTTTTCCGGAGACTATGGCCTCTTTGACAGTCGTAGCACGAGAAATTTCGGAAATTGCAAATGTTTCTTTAAACAAGCGTGCCGCATATGTGGGACAGACGGCATTTGCGCATAAGGGCGGAATGCATATAGACGCAGTCGCAAAAAATCCCCATAGCTTCGAACATATCAATCCCGAAAAGGTAGGCAATGCCCGCAGAAATCTCATGAGTGAGGTATCAGGGCGCAGTACACTCCTAAAAAAAGTACAACAGGTATATCCCAAACTCACTCGCGACAGCGCGGAAATGGGAAAAATCATGGAAAAACTAAAAGAACAAGAGCATAAGGGCTATCAGTTTGAAGGTGCAGAGAGTTCCTTCGCACTAAAAATCCGTAAGGCATTAGGCGATACTTGCCCACTTTTTGAGCTTGTCTATTTCAAAATAATCAGCGAGGATATGGCCTCGGCCTCACAGAGTATTAATGCAACTGCTGTGCTAAAAATCTCTGTAGAGGACGAAAAACTTACCAAAGACGGCGAACCCATACACGTAATCGCCGCAGAAGAAGGCAACGGCCCCGTAAATGCACTGGACAAAGCTTTGCGCAAGGCATTAGAAAATTTCTATAACGACCAGATTAAAAATATCAGACTAACCGACTACAAAGTGCGTGTCCTGGACAGCAACAATGCAACAGAGTCCAAAGTGCGTGTACTAATAGAATCTACCGACGGTGTGCATACATGGTCTACCGTGGGCGTATCACCAAACGTTGTAGAGGCAAGCTGGGAAGCCTTGATGGATAGTATTAAATTTAAACTAATCATGGATAGGTATACGAAATATGCGGTGTTTGCTTATTAATAGTTTGAAGGGTTGGTTGGGATGAGGCAATTTAAAACAGAGTTTAAGTATCTTGATAATACGTGGATTGCAAGCTGTGACGAATTGCGGATAACACTAGAAGAAGGTTCTTTTGACGCGCTCATAGTAAGAATGAAGGTAGCAATTCAAGAAATTGCAGAAGTAGAGCTTGGCTGTAAAGGTGATATTAGGCTATTAATAACCATGCAAGATAGGATTGAAGAAACTAGAGTGGCTGGGTGATGGGTAATTACACCAAACAAGTTTATATATGTATTGATGGTGTTAATGAAAGAGGTATAAGCTCCAATGACAATCACCGAAAGAGACATCACAAAACAAGAGCTACAAGATATCTATGATGATTTTAAAGAACTTGAAATATTGGAAGGCATACCCGATATTCCACAGGTGCGTTATCAATTTACGGCAGAAGAAAATAGCATCATTATCGGTTATGTATCCGGGCTAACGAATCATAAAATTTTTTATCTTACAGACTTGTGGGTGCATAAAGTCCATAGACGGCAAAAGCTTGGCACAAAACTATTGAAGATGATGGAAGAAAAAATTTTAGAACTTAATATTGAGCATATCTATACATGGACTACGGGTTGTGAAAATCAAAATTTTTATAAAAAGCAAGGATATGTGGAGTTTACAATTTTTGAGGATTATTGTGGGGTAAAGGGTTATCACAAAGTTGGATATAGAAAATTTTTGAGCAAGGAGTATTAACTATGCACCTTCCCAATGAAATAAAAAAGCATGTATCGGGGATGAAGGTAGACCAGAACGAGGTTGGGTATTCATCGGCTAATGTTTATCGTTTTTATGATGAAAATAATTCGTATTTTTTAAAGATAAATGACGCGAACGACGAATTTAAACGTGAAGTAGATTTGCTGGACTGGCTTGAAGGAAAGCTCCCTGTACCAAAAATAATATGCAGACATGAAGAAAAAAATAAAGCATACCTTCTGATGGCAGAAATCCAAGGTCATATGTGCTGTGTAGTATCAGATGACGACAGCGACACAATCCGCGAACCACATGGAGAAACAATCAAACGACTGGCAGAGGGGTTGCTAAAACTACAAGCGGTAGATATTACACATTGCCCATTTGATAGCACACTTAATCACAAGCTAAAACAATCATTATATAATATAGAAAACAATCTCGTGGATGTAGATGGTTGGGAAGATTTTAATAAATTCAAATCACCGATGGAGCTATATGACTGGCTGGTCGCTAACAAACCGCAAGAGGATTTATGCTTTACGCATGGCGATTATTGCCTTCCTAATATTTTTATAAATGATACTTGTGTAACTGGTTTTATTGACATGGGGCACGGTGGCGTTGCGGATAAGTATCAAGATATTGCGTTATGCGTGCGCTCGATTGCACATAATGCAGAAAATTTGGAGCAGGTGGAAATTGATAAATTTAATGAGTTGTTGTTTTCACACTTAGGCATCACTCCCGACTGGGATAAAATCCATTATTATATTTTGCTTGATGATTTGTTTTAAAGAGAAGGGTGATACCATGCAAGCATATGAATTTTATGCAAAACCTGAAAACGGAACAATTGCTATCCCTGAAAAATACAGAAATCTCAACAATGAATTGAAACATTTTAAAGCTGCTGTAAAACAACATGGTAGCCCCATGGAGTTATTGTATAAACTAAAATGGGCGCAACTAGAAGCAAACATTAACCTCAAAGGCAAAAAAATCCTTGATTTTGGTAGTGGTTTTGGAAACACAGCAAACTATCTGGCTAAACATAACGATGTTACTGCAATATAACCAAATAAAAACATGGTGGATGCTAGAGAAAGTGAAAATGAATACACTCAATTAGTTGGAAAAATCGAGTTGTTGCATGATTTTAAAGATGCAACATTTGATGTTATTATTTGCCACAATGTACTGGAGTTTGCAGAAGAACGTGTCGAGCTTGTTGCAGAATTTGCACGATTATTAAAAAATGATGGCATACTCTCTATCGTTAAAAATAATAAGCATGGTCGAATTATTTCAAAAGTCGTTTTTGAAAATGATGTAAAAACTGCAATTGACTTGCTTGATGGCGGTTCAATTTCTAACACATTTGGGAAAGTTGTTTTATACGACCCAAGCGACTTAACATCGTGGGCAAGCAGCCTTAGCATAAAAAAAGTATTAGCTTTACGAGCATTGTTTGGCTCTAAGCAAAATAATAGTAACTCGGAATGGTCGAATGAAATGTTCAATTTGGAAATGAAAATATGTGATTTAGAGCCATATAAAAGTTTTTCGCTGTTTAATCATGTTATATTAAAAAAATCATATGAATAGAGGTGCTTAACATGGCAATGACCATGACGCAAAAGATTTTGGCTGCACACGCGGGTTTGGAGAGTGTGACGGCGGGGCAGTTAATCGAGGCAAAGCTTGATTTGGTTTTGGGTAACGACGTTACTACACCTGTTGCGATTAAGGAGTTTGCAAAAATTGGGGTGGACAAGGTTTTTGATAAGTCAAAGATTGCCATTGTTCCCGACCATTTTACGCCAAACAAGGATATTCTTTCGGCAGAGCATTGTAAGCAGGTGCGTGAGTTTGCACATAAATATGAGGTAGAAAATTATTTTGAGGTTGGCGAGATGGGGATTGAGCATTGTTTGATTCCCGAAAAAGGATTGGCTGTACCGGGCGATGCGATTATTGGTGCGGATAGCCATACTTGTACTTATGGTGCGCTTGGTGCGTTTTCTACGGGCGTGGGTAGCACCGATATGGCGTGTGCTATGGCTGTGGGCGAAACTTGGTTTAAAGTACCCCCTGCATTAAAATTTGAACTTGTTGGCAAACCTGCAAAATGGGTATCCGGCAAAGATATTATTTTGCATATTATAGGTAAAATTGGTGTGGATGGCGCACTTTATAAATCAATGGAATACTGCGGTGATGGTTTGCAATATCTTTCGATGGACGACCGTTTTTGTATCGCAAACATGGCAATAGAAGCAGGTGCAAAAAATGGAATCTTCCCGGTGGACGAAAAAACACGCGCTTATGTAAAAGAACATGCAACCCGTGCAGGAGTAGAATACACCGCAGACCCGGACGCAGAATATGAAGCAACATATACGATAGATTTATCAAAACTACGCCCAACGGTTGCATTCCCACATCTTCCCGATAATACAAGAACAATCGACGAAGTGGGTAGCGTAAAGCTAGACCAAGTTGTAATAGGGAGTTGCACAAACGGTCGTATCGAGGATATGCGTATGGCGGCAGGTATTTTACGTGGCAAAAAGGTTGCAAAAGGTTTGCGTGTATTGATTTTCCCGGGCACACAAAATATCTCTTTGCAAATGATAGAAGAAGGACTAATGCAAGATTTTATAAAGGCTGGCGCAGTAGTGAGCCCTGCAACATGTGGGCCTTGCCTTGGTGGGCATATGGGCATCTTAGCAAAGGGCGAACGCGCACTTGCTACCACAAACCGTAACTTTGTGGGGCGAATGGGTAGCCCGGAGGCAGAAGTTTATTTATCAAGTCCCGCTGTGGCGGCGGCTTCTGCACTGACAGGATTTATTACCGACCCGGAAAAAATCTAATGATTATCAGGGATATGGAAACAAGCGACATGGAAGCCCTGTCCGAGCTTTATTCGATTTATTGGGGCGAAAAATCTAACGTAACAAATATGAAGGAAACACTAACCCGCTTTAAACAAAACCCTGCTTACATTTTCCTTTGTGCTTGTGAAGATGATAAACTTGTAGGCTCTGTTTCCGGCATAGTATGCGGAGATTTATATGGCGATTGTTATCCATTTTTGGTAGCAGAAAATATGGCAGTGGATAAAAATTTTCAAAGAAGAGGCGTCGGGCAGGCGTTGTTTTCAGAGTTGGAGAAAAGAGCAAAATCTCTTGGATGCTCGCAGGTGCTTCTTGTCACAGAAAGCGAACGCGATGATGCTTGTAAATTTTATGAATCAATAGGATTCGACCCTGATGCAAAGAGAGGGTTTAAGAAAAAAATATAAGGAGATTGTGATTTAGATGTTTCCGGAGTTGACCGTAGATATTTTACAAAATTTAATAATGGAAAATCTTTCACTTTGCCCTGCCGCCAAAAGAATTGGGCTTATTGGTAGTTACGCACGCGGACAACAGAAAAAAAATAGCGATGTAGATTTAATAATCGATGCAGATAATTTAGATTACCGAGAAATATTATCGGCTTTTGGAATGCATGTTTCTGATATTTTAGATTATAGATTCAACAAAAGGCTGGAAATCGTAAAATACAGACTCGCAAAAAAACGAGCTAACGAAAAACCCGATTCTGATTTAAACTGGTATTATCAAGAAGGCTATCAACAAATGCTGAATGAGGTGAAATGGATATATGAAAGACCGAGTGATTTTGGGGAAGATAAAAAGCTATCTTGTTCGCGTGCAGAGATATTATGATTTAATAAAAGATTTAGATGAAGAAGAAATCGTAAAGCTTGACCAATCACTTGCTCTCACACAATGCATCACAAACATGCATAGCCTAGCACAACATATAGCGAGTGATGATATTGCTAAAAATTTATACTTGTTTAGCAGTCGTGGGGTTGCGTCTTGTAGAAATATTTCTGCACACGATTATGATTCCTTAGACTGGGAAAGGGTAAAAGATTTGTGTGGAAAATTGTTAAACGAAAAAACCGAAAAGGCATTAGACGATAGCTTGTTAATTGCAATAGAGGATGAAAAATAAAATATGCGTAAAAACGCGCATAATCGGAGGTAATATAATGAAAGCAAAAGGTAATGTTTTTAAGTATGGCGACAATGTAGACACCGATGTAATTATACCCGCCAGGTATCTTAATGATTCCGACCCAAAGGCTTTGGCTTCGCATTGTATGGAGGATATAGACGCGACCTTCCCACAGAAAGTAAAACAAGGCGATATTATGGTGGCTAACAAAAATTTCGGCTGCGGCTCGTCAAGAGAACATGCACCTATTGCGATTAAGGCATCGGGGATTTCTTGTGTAATTGCCGAAACTTTTGCGCGGATTTTTTACCGTAATGCGATAAATATAGGCTTGCCAATATTGGAATGCCCACAAGCCGCAAAAGCAATAGGTGCAGGCGATGAAG
>WRGY01000078.1 GCA_009786925.1 Defluviitaleaceae bacterium
TTAACCATATAGCCGCCAACGCTGCCGTTTTGTGCAGAGGTGAGGTCGCCGTTATATCCTTGTTTCAAAGGTACGCCGATTTCGTTAGCAACTTCATATTTGAATGCGTCCAGGGCAGCTCTTGCGCCCGGTACTACTGCTTTATTTCTTGACACAACTAATCTCTCCCTTCAAATTTCGTATAGCATAAGTTGCATTTGCTACATGAGTATTATTTGCGGGTAGAGATTTTTTATGTTGGAAAAATTTATTTTCAACATGTCACTTATATGGGGAGTGTCCGAATCGCGCCCCCACCCAGCGCGATTCAGGCACTCCCCTTATACACGGCCGAGATATTCGCCTGTGCGAGTGTCGATTTTTATTTTTTCGCCAATGCTTATGAACAGGGGGACTTTTACCGACGCGCCTGTTTCTACTGTGGCCGGTTTTGTCGCGCCCTGTGCTGTGTCGCCCTTAAATCCGGGTTCTGTTTCGGTAATCTCCAGTTCAACAAACAGTGGCGGCTCGATACCAAAGATACGGCCATTATGCATCAGCACCTGTACTGTTTCGTTTTCTTTTACAAAAACGAGGTTGTCGCCTACATCAGAAGCATTGATTTCCAATTGTTCATAGCTCTCATTGTCCATAAAATAATAAAGTGTGCCGTCATTATACAGATATTGCAAATCTCGGCGGTCTATATGAGCGCGTGGCATTTTTTCTGACGGGCGAAAGGTTTTTTCTACCGTCGCGCCTGTTTCCAGGTTTTTTAGTGTAGAACGCACAAAGGCCGCACCTTTGCCCGGCTTTACATGCTGGAAGTCGTTGATGATATACAACGCGCCCTCAAATTCTATTGTTATTCCGTTTCTAAATTCTCCTGCTGAAATCATTAAAATTCCTCCTACCCTTTATTTACATGTCATCGTCGTGGCGTGGGTTATTGTCTACTCGTACCGCCGCGTCTGTTATGAGTCTAACGATGTCTACGTCAAACTGGCCTTGCAGTACGTTTAGCTTTGCGTATAGCTTGCCCTTTGATGTTACTACATATTTTGGCGGGCTGTTGTTTAGCACATATGCCATCCTGTCCAGTTCACATCGTTCGCAATTACAGATGTCGGGCATACTTTTTAAAACATCCGGCATTTTTGCACGGACGATGTCCTCCATGTAATTATGCATTACTTGTTCCATAAACTAACCTCCTATTATATCCACCGGTTGGATTTCTACTCTCCCGCCGGCCGGTGTAACCGTTAGCCGTCTGCGGTATCTTCCCTTTTGTAATGCAATAGTGCCTGCCTGTGAGGGAGTGCCTCGCGGCAAAAATCCTGCAAGATTGCCGTTTTGGTTGAAGGATGTAGGTGAAAATATAACACCATACGGCAATTCTTTTGTGTGATAATAAACTACGGGTGCGCGTGTGCCGATGTGGTAAACATTGTTTTCCAGCTCAAAAAATACATAAAATCTGCGGCCTTCTGTCACCGCTCTGCGCTGTGTGTAACGCATGTCCGCTTGCAGAATGCGTGCGGCATTGTATACAGAGCGGTAGTCATTATTTCTGCCTGATGCACTGATGACAATTGCCAGTGCCGTGACCACTATTGCCATAGCAAGGGTAAGCTCAATCAGTGTGATGCCCTTGTTCATATATTCATTTCTTCGAAATACTTACGCAAGATTTTGCGCTCGATTATTCTTTTTGCTTTTACAAACCAAAAGTCATTTTCGGATATAGGTTTTACCAAAATAGTTTTTATACGCGCATTTTTTCCTGCCCAAATATCAGAAAGCACTTGGTCGCCTACGATTACTGTGTTTTCGGGCTTTGTTCCCATGGTTTGCATTGCATAGTGCAGACCGCGTGTCAGTGGTTTTATTGCATTTGCAATGCCGGGAAGGCTTAACTTTTCGCTAAAACGATGTAGGCGGCGGTTTGTGTTATTTGTTACAAGGCAAATACGAAAGCCCATGCGTTCAAGCTTGTTTAATAGCCCTACAATTTTTGCAGAAGGCTCTTTTTCGTCAAAGCGCGTCAAAGTATTGTCTATATCAAAGATGATGCCTCTTATGTTATTTTTCCACAGTTCATCATATGGGATGAGAAAAACCGACTCATAATAATAATCGGGGGTTAAGTAAGACGCGAGCATATGCCACCTCGACATTTTTATTTGCTATTCTTAATCTGCAATTCTTAACAACTCTACCACTGAAAGCGTGTAATCGTCAAGAATTTTTACGCGGGAACGTACCTCCATCTCGTGAAAAAATTCGTCTGCGTATCGTTGGATGAGAGTCGTTATGTAAAACCCTCCCGTGGTGGGACGAGTAGTGGTGTTTGCAAAAAATTCATCACGGATGTCCCCGATGTTTATTCCAAGCTCCCATGCATGTGAAAAATTAGAAAAATAAAAATGCAAATCTTCATACTCTGTTTGTTGCATCATAGAAAAAACCAAATCGTTGCCATAGACAGCAAGGTCATACATGCCATAAAAATAGCCGTATCGCGCCGTAATATTGCGGCTCGCCACTGTTACTGTAAGGGCTGTAAGTACAAGCGTGAGTATAATCAACGACGACATGACTACAATAACATATGCACCACCATGGGTACTTTTTTTCATATTTTATGTCGCCAGCAAAATTTATCGGGTGCGCCACCTCGTTGGATTGCTGTCAGGGTGTCGTATAGTTTTTTGCTAAGTTCGCCCGCTTCTCCATTGCCGATTACTATGTCGCGACCTTTGTAGCGCAATTTATTTACAGGAGAAATTACAACCGCTGTACCTGTGCCGAAAGCTTCGACCAGATGACCTGAGTCTGCGGCGGCCAGTAGTTCATCTATGGCAATCGGGCGTTCTTCTACAGTTAGGTCAAAGTCCTTGCATAATGTGATAATACTGTCGCGTGTAATGCCCGGTAAAATACTTTCGTTTAATGCAGGGGTGATGACCTTTTCGCCGATTTTAAAGAAAATATTCATCGTGCCTACTTCTTCTATATATTTGCGCTCGATGCCGTCGAGCCACATAGCCTGGGCACAGCCTTCTGCCTGTGCGCGTGAAAGGGCGGCCATGCTGGCGGCGTAGTTACCACCTGTTTTTGCGCGGCCTGTGCCGCCTTTTACGGCGCGTACATATTCATCCTCTACGCGGATAGCGACGGGCTTTAGGTCGCCATAATACGCTCCCGCAGGAGCCATAATCACGATAAATTTGTATGTCTTGGAAATCGCAACCCCAACAAAAGGGTCTGTTGCGATAAAAAACGGCCTAATATACAACGAGCTGTCTTTACCTTCGGGTATCCAGTCCGCATCGAGTTTTACCAATGTTTTTATTGCAGTGACAAAATCTTCTTCGGGAAACTCCGGGATACATGTGCGTGCATTAGACATATTGGAACGGCGGGCGTTCATCTCCGGACGGAATAAATAATGATTGCCATCAGCATCCGCATATGCCTTCATTCCCTCGAATGTCTCCTGCCCATAATGCAGTACCATACATGCGGGAGAAAACTCCAGATTGCCATATGGCACAATACGTGCGTCATACCATCCCACACCATCAGTGTAGTCCATGATAAACATATGGTCAGTAAAATTGCGCCCAAACCCTAAGTTGCCCATTGGTTTGTCCTTTGGCGTTGTAGTCTTTGTTATTTTTATTTGCATTTCAATATCCTCCCCGGTACTTCCTTCCGCTCACAATACTCGTCCCAAACGGACTGCCATGGTAGGGTCTTAATCTCCTCCATGACAAGCAGTCTCTTTGTAAAGTCAAACTCTCTTTCTGCTTCTTGCAATGCCTGATAAGGCTCTAAAAGAGCAATCAATAACGCCTTGCGCATATTCCTTGCACCTATTGCCCATGCGGTCACACGGTCTATGGAGCCATCAAAATAGTCCAGCCCGATATGCACCCTATCAAGCAAACCATGTCTGACAATCTCTTTGGCAATTGAAATCGTTTCATCATCGAGTAGCACAACATGGTCACTGTCCCATCGCATGGGACGCGAAACATGCAATACAATGTTTGACACAAATAACGAAATAGCTGACAACTTAGCCGATACAAGCTCTGTCTGATGGAAATGCCCCGAGTCCAAACAAAGTGCGAGATTGTTCTTTACAGCATAACCCATATAAAACTCATGACTGCCAACGGTATAGCCCTCCAGTCCAATACCAAAAAGCTTGCTTTCCAGTGAGTCGATTATTGCATCGGATTTGTAACTCTCTTTAAAAATCTCATTTAAAGAAGCCTCCAGCCGTTGCCGTGGTGTGAGCTGGTCGGCAGGGGTATCTTTATATCCATCGGGTATCCACAGATTCATTATACTTAGTTGTCCCAGTGTAAGCCCAAAATATGCCGCAATCTCACGACATCTCTTCACATGTTCTATCCAAAAATTTCGGATTCCGCTATCGGGATGGCTCAATGTTAATCCGTCCGACGCATGGGGATGAGCAAACATCGTCGGGTTAAAATCCAGCCCTATTTTCCTTTCTCGTGCAAAGCTTACCCAGTCTTTAAAATGACAAGGCTCCATCTCATCTCGTTTAACATTTTCTACATCGCCGTACATGGCGTGCAAATTTACTTTTTTTGCGCCGGGAATAAGCGCGAACGCCGCGTCCAGCATGTCCCGCAACTCTTCTGCGTTCCTTGCACGTCCCGGATGATTGCCCGTTACCTGAATCCCGCCGCCACTACCAAATATTTTTTCAAAACCTCGGACATCATCGCCCTGCCAACATTGCACAGAAATAGGAATCTTGTCCAGTGCGTCGATAACTGCCTCGGTATCAATGCCAATCTCTGAGTACATTTTTTTTGTTTCGTTGTACATGCTCAGTCTCCTTAACGGGGCAGCCTAAATGCCGTGTTTATCTCCTCGACCTCATGTTCCGAAATATGCGTTATGTCGCCTATGCTTTTTGTGGCGATGATGGAGCGGGCGGTGGCCTCGGCCACTTCTACTCTATCGAATGCTCGTATGAGGGTATCGCCTGTAGCCAGTATTTGGCTGTTTTCGAGCATTAGGACGGGTGTGACGGGCGAAATCAGTTTTGCTATCTCCTGTGGGTCGCCCAGCAGACGTTCCCATGCCACACGCTGTACTTGGCGCAGATAGATGTAGCTCTCGGGGATGGTGCGGGTATCAAACTCTGCCTCTGTAATTGCAAATGCCATCGCGTGCGGCGGACAGGCCGACATGATGGCGTTGACATCAGGATGCGTATCAAAAATCGCCTTATGCAACCATACACCAAAGGATGGTGTCTTATGTTCTTCCGCGTGCATGTTGCGTACCAATACGATGTCGTCTTCTGTCAGGTGATTACGGTCTTTAGATTTTGGCGTGATTAAAAAGCTGTTTTCGTCCAATCGAAAAGAAATATTGCCCATAGCCGCACTCAAAATATCCTTCTTGTATGCGCGATGTGCCAGCTTTACCATATCGCGGCGCGCCGCACACTCGGCAGGTGTCGCAGAAGAAGGGATAAATGAAGAAAGCGGTGGGCTTGTGAGTTTTTGTATATTGCGTAAGGCGCGTGGTGCGCCCAGTTTGTTTGCATTAATTTGTATTGTAGCCAGTGTCTCAAGCATTTCAAATCTTCTAAATGCTTCTGAAATATTTATTGCACCCACCATACCGCCGTGGTTTTCCATAAGTACAAGATTATATCCTTCGGCAAAAGACGCGGCTATTTTTGCCCCAAGTTCCAAAGAACCTGGCAAAGCATATGGCGCGAGTGCGACTTTTCCCAGTGAGGTGTAGACATAATCAATAAGCCGTAGTTTTGGCACAATCCGCGCACACGAAAACGCAACAAGCGACGGCGGGTGTGCATGTACCAGAGCCTTAATATCCGGACGCTCCTTATAAATCCCCGCATGGATTGGCCACTCTATAGAAGGTGCGTGCAGATTGTCCGTCACGGGTGTGCCATCGGGTTTTATACAACAAATATCTCGCGGGCGTAGGCTACCCTTATCCACAGACGCAGGTGTTATCCATATATTACCCTCGTTATCAAAAATGCTGAGATTACCGCCACTGGTGGTCGTCATTCCGTTTTCATAAATGCGATTCATCACCAACACAAGTTGCTCCGAAGGATGCATATATTGCACATCCATTAAAAATACCTCCCAATTGCTTCCCAAAATTCATCTATTGCGTGGAGGCGGCTCCAGCTTGCCACACCCGCCAAATTATTGTCATAGAAGATATGCATTTTTTCGCCTATAGAACGCCCACACTCCAACCAAACACGAAAAACAACCGTCTCTCCATCTTCGAATGCTGCAACCTCTCCAAAATACGAACCTATTTCAAAATCCCATGTCCACACTACTCCACGTTCTTCAAAAAAACGCCTTGTGGTATTTGTACCTAATGCACGGTAATGAGAAACCTCACCCGTACTGACCACCTCACGCCAAATCCGATTGTAAAACGGTAAGCCCATAATAAGCCGCTCGGCAGGGACTTCGAGTAGCATATTGCTGACCCCGCGCCGCACAAAAGGCAGTGACGCATTAGGCCCTGCAACAGGCGAAGTCGCCCAATGCTCGTCATATGTCATGACCATAACAAAATCCACTGTCTTGCCAATCAAATCCCTGCGATAAAACGCCGTAGCAGGAATCGGAACCTTTACCGCAGCAGAAAGCACTGCCCCACGTTGTCGCATAGGTATCGCAAGCTCACGCAAAAACTGGATTTTATAAGGCCCTTCAGCCGCAGTCAAATGTTCGAAATCAATATTGAGTCCATCCAAATTTAATAAATCAACAGCCTCTATCAATTGTTCTATTGCCATACGCCGCGCATTCCTGTCCGTTAGCATCGCACGGCTCTGTGTATACCAGACATCAAAAACAAGCGGCCATACCAATGCACCCTGCTCATGCACCCAGTCTACATATTCTCTTATCGCTACAGAGTTTAAATGCGTACCCTCAGGTGCAATCCTAAACCATGTGGGCGATACCACATTGACGCTGTTATGCAGTGGTGTCTCCATTGCCGCCCGATTAGCATCAGCCAGATATATTAGCTCCCATATCAGGTTGATATTTTCGTCGCCCTGCCAGACCCTCGAGTGGTGGACTGTATTATCAATAAATCCATCCAAAATCAGATTTCGCCACCCGGCGGTCATCACATCGGTATTCATATCTTCCAAAGATGTAATCAATATATAACCGAGCAAACCCTGCGGCGTGCGTACACGCACAAAATTATCAGTCTCATCACCGATATAATCTTCTTCATTCATATCAAAAAAAAGCACAACTTCTTCGCCCTGCGAAATTCGCGTAGCGATAGGCGACCGAGAAGAAGGCCAATATCTCACATCTGCCGACCCTGTTCTTACTGATGCAGTAGTCATCGGCTCATATAACGAAGTAACGACCACAATATTATACTCGTCATGGAACTCCACATTAAGCGCGTAAAGCCCCTCCACAACAGAAACAGGTACAAAAACATCCCCATCTCTCATCAAGACCGCATCATCTATAGGACGCTGTGACCCATTAACCAAAACATACTCACGCCTCGGTGCAAACTCCAGCATCTCATACAAAGTGCTTACAAAAAGCACCCTTGCTCCATTATCCCAAAAAACAAATGGGTCAATAAAATCACGCAAAAAATCCGCATGTAAATAGACATGCGGTTCACCACCCAAAATATCCACAAGCGGCGGCACAGTATCCCTAATCCACTGTCCGTCAAAAATCAACTGTGTCACATCAGAATCAAGCCCAAATTGCGTATGAAAATCTACAACATTAGTGTTAGCTCTTATCCCTGCCAATGCAGAGAACTCACCAACCCTTGGCACAATAACCTGCACTACAAGAACAACTGCACCAACAATCAACAATATCGTAGCAATAAGCGTAACAACCATTTTTTGACTCTTCATAAAATTATTCCTTTTTAGAGAGTTAAAACCTTGGGGGCTTCCCTTGACCCCATCATTTTAGTTGCGCTATAGCGAGTGCGCAAATGACGAGGCCAAGGGGACAGAGTCCCAAGGTCTCAATTATTTTGTATTTATTTGATTTTGACAGGTTTAAGCTTCCATATTTCGTCGGCGTATTCTTTGATGGTACGGTCGCTGGAGAACTTGCCTGATGATGCTGTGTTCATTATTGCCATGCGAGCCCAGCGGCTTTGGTCTTTGTAGGCTAAGTCTACATCGGCTTGGGCTTTTTTGTATGCGGCAAAGTCTTGCAACACGTAATATTCGTCGGGTCTTGCACCACCATAGCCGTTTAGCATAGCGTCGTAGAGTTCGCGGAAGAGGTCATGGTTGGGGTCGAGGGTACCGTTTATGAGTGTGGTAAGGACGTTGCGGATATTAAAGTCCATGTTGTACAGATCCCAAGGTGCGTAGTTGCCTGACTGGGTGAGTGCGTGGACTTCTTCTGCCGTCATACCAAATATGAACATGTTGTCTTTGCCTACTTCTTCGAGCATTTCCACATTCGCGCCATCCAGTGTACCTATGGTGACTGCACCGTTTAGCATAAACTTCATGTTACCCGTGCCGCTTGCCTCTTTGCCTGCTGTAGAAATCTGCTCAGAAACATCGGCGGCAGGTACGAGTTTTTCTGCGAGGGAGACGCAGTAGTTGGGTACAAAGAGAACTTGTATGCGCCCATCGATGGTGGGGTCATTGTTTACAATATCTGCTACGGAGTTGATTAGTTTGATGATAAGTTTTGCGCGGTGGTAGCTGGCGGCGGCTTTTGCAGAGAAGATATATGTGCGCGGCCATACGTCAATGTTTGGATTCATTTTTATTGTGTTGTACATATCTATTACGTGGAAAATGCATAGGAGTTGACGTTTATACTCATGCAAACGTTTTACCTGTATATCGAAAATTGAATCAGGGTCTACACCTATGCCGTATTTACTGCGGAAGTAGTTTGAAAGGTCTACTTTGTTTGCGCGTTTTATTTTCATAAAATCGGTTTGGAATGCTGCGTCTGTAGCCTTTGGTTTAAGTTTTGCGAGTTGGCTGAGGTCAGAAATCCATTTTTCGTTACCGATGGTGGTGGTGATTAGCTTGGATAGACCCGGATTGCATTTTGCAATCCAGCGGCGTGGTGTTATACCGTTTGTTTTTGAGTTGAACTTTCCGGGATAGACTTCGTAGAAATCACGGAGTTCTATATCCTTTAGAATTTGGGAATGGATGGCTGCTACACCGTTTACAGAGTGGCCGCCTACTATTGCCATATGTGCCATACGTACTTGACCGTCTGCACAGATTGCCATTTTGCGGATTTTTTCGGGGTCATTGCCATACCACTCTATGAGATGTGCGCAAAAACGGCGGTTGATTTCTTCTACTATCATATAAATGCGAGGCAGAAGGCGGCTAAAAATTTCTACAGGCCATTTTTCTAAAGCTTCACTTAATAAAGTATGGTTTGTATACGCACATGTAGCGCGGGTGATGTCCCATGCCACATCCCATTCGAGATGGTAAACGTCTAACAGTACACGCATAAGCTCTGCAACAGCAAGTGATGGGTGAGTATCGTTTAGTTGGAACTGTACATAGTCAGCGAGCTTATCGAATTTATTACCGTGACGCTCCTTAAACTGTTCAAGTACACGCTGTACCGTAGCAGAAATAAAGAAATACTGCTGGCGAAGGCGAAGCTCCTTGCCTGACACATGGTCATCGGCAGGGTATAGCACCGAAGAAAGATTGCGTGCAAGGTTTTGTTCTTCGACTGCACGCTCGTACTGTCCTTGGTTAAAACTTTGCAGGTCGAAGCGGTTAACAGGTTCTGCATCCCATAGGCGTAGTGTGTTTACGACCTTTGTGTCATATCCGATGACGGGATAGTCGAAGGGTACGGCCATTACACTTTGGTAGTTTTCTAAATCAAAGTGGAAGTTGCCGTCATCGCCTTTAACAGAAATTACGCGTCCGCCAAATTTGATTTCGCGTGCATACTCGTCGCGGCGCACTCCCCATGGGTCTCCATGGCGCAACCAGTTGTCGGGTTTTTCTACTTGGTATCCGTTTTCTATGTGTTGTTCAAATATTCCGTAGTGGTAGCGGATGCCGCAACCGTAGGCGGGATAGCCCATAGTAGATAGAGAGTCAAGGAAACAGGCCGCTAAACGTCCAAGGCCGCCGTTACCGAGACCGGGGTCGGGTTCGGATTCTTCTGCGAGATTAATATCAATACCCAGCTCGTCGAGAGCCTCCTTTACTGTATCTGTGAGCGAAAGGTTTAAAATCGCGTTACCCATAAAACGCCCCATCAAAAACTCCATGGATAAGTAATAGACGGTTTTTACGTCATTTTTTTCGAAATGTTCGTGCGTTTTAATCCAGTTTTCGGAAACGAGGTCCTTAATTGTCATTGCCACTGCGTTGTAGATTTGTTCGTTACTCGCCGAGGCGATGGTTTTGCGGTACGCTGTACGGAGGTTTTCTATTACTCCGTCCTTGATATGTTTCTTTGTTAAACCTGCCATTTTGATGTTCCTCTTTTCTATACCATATTATAATTTGGTGACTCTCTTGTTATTTGGATGTCATGGGGGTGGCTTTCGCGTAGGCCTGCGGGGGTGACTTGGACAAAGCGAGCCTTGTCATGAAGTTCCCCGATGGAGCGACAACCTGCATAGCTCATACCTACTGACAGACCGCCCAGAAGCTGCTGTAACACATCGGACAGGTTGCCTTTGTAAGTGATTCTTCCTTCTACGCCACGTGATATTACTATGCTTGTAGGGCGTGGGTGGTCGGTGTCATTTTCCAATGCAGTGATTTCCGGCTCATCGTAGACGGAGGACTCCATCCCGCGATATACTTTATATTTTCTGCCTTGGAATAGTTCTGTCGTACCCGGGCTTTCTTCGCATCCTGCAAAAAGGTTGCCCATCATACACGCGCTTGCACCTGCGGCGAGAGCCTTTGAAATGTCGCCACTAAAGCGGATGCCGCCATCGGCTATTATGGGAATACCTTTGGCCTTTGCCACCTCGGCGCAGTACATGATTGCGCTGATTTGTGGTACTCCCATACCTGCAATCATCCGTTTTGTGGAAACAGAGGACGAGCCTATGCCCACTTTTACAATGTCGGCTCCTGCTTCGATTAGTTGCAATGTGGCTTCCGGAGTTGCGACATTGCCTGCAATGAGTGTTATATTCGGAAACTCGCCCTTTATGGAGCGGATGGCAGAGAGTACGTCCTTTGCATGACCATGGAAAACTTCCAGTGCGATGACATCAACCTTGCGCTTTGCAAGTGCATGGACGCGCTCCATGTAGTCGTCCTTTATGCCCACTGCCGCGCCTACGATGAGACGGCCGAGTTCGTCCTTAGCAGAGAGAGGATATTTCACGGATTTATTTATATCTTTTATGGTGATTAGCCCTTTAAGGTAGCCGTTTTCGTCTACGATGGGGAGCTTTTCTACTTTGTGGCGAGTAAGAATTTTTTTTGCTTCTTCTAAGGTGGTGCCTACGGGTGCGGTGATTATATTATCCTTAGTCATCACCTCATAGACTTTTTTGCTGTAATCCGTTTCAAAACGTAGGTCGCGGTTTGTGATAATGCCCACGAGTTTGTCATGCTCAATGATGGGAACGCCGGAAATACGATATTTGCCCATGAGCTTGTCAGCTTCATACACATAGTGATTTGGTGATAGGTGGAAAGGGTCGGTGATGACACCGTGTTCGCTACGTTTTACTCGGTCTACTTCGCTGGCTTGGGTGGCGATGGGCATATGGCGGTGGATGATGCCGAGTCCGCCACAACGTGCTATTGCTATTGCCATCTGGCTTTCTGTCACTGTGTCCATTCCCGCAGATAAAAAAGGAATCTTTAATGTAAGATTATCCGCAAGGCGCACAGATGTATCCACATGTGCAGGTGGTATGTCTGAAAACTCCGGGACAATGAGTACGTCGTCAAAGGTGAGGCCGTTACCGATTATTTTTTCCATTTGTCATACCTCCTATGATGTCAAAATAACGCCCGGGCGCAGATGTAGTTTGTTACGTGTAAGTACCGTGCTTATGGCTTTAAGCATTTTGTCGTTTGGCTCGATTATTATTTTTAATTTTTTGCTCTCATGTGCGGTGAGAAAAACATATGTGCTCGGGCCGGGTACGCCGCTGGAGTAGTCGCGTGTTTCTTGTGCGGTACTGAGGGCAGACTCATGATTTTTGTCGTCATGATATGCCATGAGTTCAAACTGCTTTACATGAGAAGAAAAAATACGCTTGCGCCTCGACCTATCGTAGATGATGTCAATATCCAGTTCCCCGTTTGTAAAAACATACTCATACTCCACGTTAAGATAACCCATAAGAAAACGCGCACCAAAACCTAACGCGAAGATGACAATAACCCCGAGCTGTGCGTTGATAAGTAGGACAATAATGCCGACAAGCAATACCAAAATCCATAAAAACACACGTATAAGCGTGTCTTTAAAGGTGTTTTCGCGTTTTACGATTTGCTCCTTAAATACATCACCCATGGGTCATCAGTCCTCTACCTTATATATGTCACTTTATTCATATCCAAGTCATGTGGTACTTTGTCTGTTTGGGTTTTACCTACGCATACACTCATGCCGAATGTATATCCCTGCGGAAATTTTAAACGCCGCATGAAATCATCGCCTTTTTCGCCTACGAGGGAGTAGCGTGCCATCCCGCATATCACGCTGCCGAGTCCCATGGAATGTGCGGCGAGCGCGATGTTTTGGCTTACAATCCCGCAGTCAAGTGGTGCGGCATCAGAGCCGTCTTGCGCTATAAAAATAATACAAGGCGAATCATAAAAAACCGTGCCGCCTCTATCCATAAAACGCTTATGCCATTCTTCGTCATGTTTTATATATTCCATGATTTCGTTATCAAGCTCTTCGATTAATTGTTTGTCGGTGAGGACGATTATATGCCAAGGTTGGAGATTCATTGCACTGGGGGCAGCTAATGCGGCTTTTACAAGCTCCGCAATATGCGCGTCACTAAGCGGCTGTGGGGAAAAATCGCGGCAACTGTTGCGGTCTGCGATGGCTTTTAAAACTTCGTTCACTGTATGAGCCTCCACTCTCGGTTGTGACATATTCTTAACATTTGTCATAATTGTAATATTGTATAGGGTTTTATGCAAGCCCTAAGTGAAATACAGGAGTGGCCGAAGTCGTTGTTCGTGGCTATATATGCGGGTTTGAGCGGTTCAGACCAAAACATCTACACTGTATTCCGGCCACTCCCTGAAATACAACCCAGTCTCCGTATATGCCTTAAATAGAAAAACTGATACCTGTGTCGCATACTGCGCAAAAGAAGCAACATATCTTCGTGAGCCTCTTTCATGAGGGCGGCCTCGTCCTGCGTGATTTCTGCGGGGGAGTATTTTGCCTTGTAGTAGAGGGCTATGATGTCATGTAAAAATACAGTATCGCTTCTAAAGGCAAAGCGTTTGCCCATATGGGCAGCGTAAGCTTTTTCTGTTTCAGAAGGGGTCAGGGGTTTTGTGTAGTAAGTGATAATATCAATGAGGGCATGAAAGTAGATTAGCACTTGTTCGCGCGGGGGTTGATTTATTAATTTGTTATTGTTTATACGAAGGCGCATGGCTAAAAATGCGATTAGCAATATGGAAAAAACCGCCCCAACCAATATGATGGGTATAATGCTCTGTGATTCAGGCTCGGGAATTTCTTCTGCTGTCGTAGGGATGTATGGGCGAAAAAAGATTTGCTCTTGCTCGATTTCCCAGTCGCTCATTATGTCATACATCCTATCCATAAAGTCGGCATCCGTCCATGATGAGCCGGTCATTACTTGGGCCGGTAGAGGGGCCGGACTCATCAATAATGCGTAGGTAGGGGTAGCCTCTATTGTTTTCCAACCGAAGCCCTCAAGATAGACCTCTACCCATGCATGAGCCATACGGTTTGTGATGGCCACAGGTTCGCCGAGTGCAACAGGTGGTGGGGTGACAAAGCCTTCTACATAACGCGAAGGCACTCCCGCTATCCGCGCCATCACTGCCATAGCACTGGCGAAATATGTGCAATATCCTTCTTGCCCTTCGAAGAGGAAGAAGTCTACAAAACAAACCCCACGCGGCACGGCAACAGGGCTAAGTGTGTATGGAAATTGCAATAAAAAATCTCGAATAGCCGTCACCCTTGCAAAATCATTATCCAGCCCATAAACGATGTCACGGGTGATGTCAAAAACACGCTGTGGTGTGATGTCGGGGACTTGCATAAAATGCTCACGTACTTGACGTGAGTACTCGGCGAGGATTTCTGTAGAGAAGGTATCCAGCAAACGCATAAATCCTTGTGAATCGTAGACATAGTGGATGGAGCCGTCGAAGTACATGTCAATCAATTCAATAAATCCCTCTATGCCGGGTGTTTGCGACAAGGGTTCAACGTGACGGCCGGGTCTTACTCTTGTTGCGTAGACCGTAACCATATGCCTAGCGTCAGCAATCGTTCCGAAATCCCGTATGGCCAAATTCGGCATAGGCATGACGAGTATGGGAAGTTGCGCACTCCTCCCGCCCATCGACGGCAATAGTGGTCGCCTGCCTGTCCTGCTTACGTAGACCCCCTCATTTGTACCATGCAGGATGTACTCTATAAAAGAAATCTGCGTGTCCACATTTAAAAACCGCACATGATAACCCGCACCCCGCGACATAAAATCGGGGGTCTGCATATCGCCTGAAGGCAACACCTGTACATAAGGCGCGTAATCGAAAGAAGTCTCGGCAAACCTAAGTGCTGTCGCACGAGGCGGCAAAAACACTGTGCCTGTGCGGTTTTGGCCTTGTGTTACTGTTATCGTATCCATCGGCATATAAGTATGCCAGTAGAGGCTTCGCCATGCATCTTCTGACCATACGCCAACCACAGAAAACATACGCGAATGCAGTCTGGGCAAATCTTCCATAGGCAGATTGTTAAGCAACCACACATCTGCCAAGGGCAAGGACGACCCGAAATCTACATGTGTAGCCCCACGTATAAGTGCGGCGGCAGTCTCCAACATTTCAAACACAGAAGGTTCCAGCCCATGTGTATAGACATCTCCTTCTTCCAATGCTTGGAGCCACCTGTCACCCGTATAAATATTGCTCGTAGCCCCTGCCAAATAAGTGCGACCCGGGACGATCACGCTCATCACGCTTCGATTGTTAGGCGTTACAGACCCGCCGAGTCTGCCGCCCGCTCCGCTGAATCCGGTGGTCTGAAATCTAAAATGTGTAGGGTTAAACA
>WRGY01000079.1 GCA_009786925.1 Defluviitaleaceae bacterium
TTTTTCTCATAATTAATTTTACAACAAAAAACGAGAGTTGCGTGATTTTCTTCACACTTCTCTCGCTTTTTTATTGGGGCTTAATGAGACAGCCCCTTTTTTCACGATCAAACCTCAATTTCGAAAAATCTGAGCAGGAAGACTAGGAATTCATTTAATCCCAATTTATTGCGTCGTGGGAAATGGTTTCGCCGTTCGCAAGGTCTGCTTCGGCAGCGGCGATAAGTTCTGCATCATACAGCATTACTTCTTCAAAGTGCATAAAGCCCTTGATTACTTCCAAAACCAGTTTTTGTTTACTTTCAGGCAAATTGCTTGATAATTTTTGGATTTCTAACGCTAAGCCCATGCTTAAACCCCTTTCTTATACACTTGACCTCTGCCATCAATCACGGCAACAAATATTTGTTCATCTGTGACCCAGTTGAACAAAATTCTATAATCTCCAATTCGAAGCCGGAAATATTTTTTATTTGCTTTATATGAAATAATATCTCCGGCAGGCATTTTTTCAATACTTATTTTTATTCGTAGCTTCGTGGATATATCCTGTTTGTTCAAAAATTTCACCGCTTGTTTTGAATATTGTGGAGGCTTCTTCTGCATTTTCAATATATCGCTCTCCTTTAATTTTAACTTTTATGAATCAAATACGAATGTATTTCCTATAGTTTCATCATAATACGGCACATTGTTTTCCCTAACTTCAAATCAGTATTTTCCAACACAATGACGTTTGTATTTATACATCACAAAAAAAGGGAGTGGCCGAAGTGCGTTGGCAGGGGGGGGGGATTGCAGTGAGCGGTTGCGTGCGCCGCGTAGCGCATTATCACGGCTAAAAAATCTTCACATATTCCAATGCGATATTCAGAAAATCGCCTCTAACAACACAAATCACCTACTACAAATCATATCATTCGCGCTGTGTCAAAGTCAACGTAAAAAGGGGGCGAGGGCGGAAGATTGCGTTCGCTCTCGCCCCCACCAACACGATTCGGACACTCCAAAAAAACCGTCGTTGACGTGAATATGATGACTATGTTAGAATGACAGTCATTATTTCCTTGGAGGATACCACTATGCGACGATGGCGAAAGCCGCCCAACATTTGCATAATACCTTACACTTGCAACACAGGCAAAAGCCAAATTGCAAATTGCAAAATTGAAAACAAAATAATCAAACGCCCTATTTCAAATGGGATTCGAGCAAAAACAAAATTGCCGAATTTGCCAAAAAGAAATAGGGCGTTTTTTATTTGGTTTTTTAAATAAGAGAGGAGCAACAACATGAACAAAGAAATGACTCAACATGAAAAGCACATGCAAGCACTTAATAATTTCGCGGAGCGCGTAAAGAAAGACCCAAATATTATTGCAATGCTTTTGTTCGGGAGTTTAGCTTACGGTACGGTTGGCAAAAAAAGTGACATCGGCATAACACTGATTGTGCGGGATGGCTCCATCGCCACAGAACGCGGCTTTTTAGCGGATGAAGATGGCATCTATGTTAGCTGTCATGGGTTGCGCGAAGTATCCAAGTTTAAGAAGGATTTGCAGGAGCTACGCGGCGGCTATGAACATGCCTTACTCGGAAGCGGAAGACTCGTGTTCTCCAAGGACGAGGCACTGGTTGCATTGTATGAAGCTACGCGAAAAATCGGTGAAGATGATGCGCCAAGAGCTTTTGCTTCCAAGATAGACGGGTTGTATAACTGGATGTGGAAAGCCGAGAAGCACATAACCCTCATCAATGACCCTTTGTATGCACAGCGTTTTTTACAACTCAGTGCCGCCATCGTTGCCGAAATGGAATTGATACGACACAGGGAAAACCCAAACCGTGAGGCTATACGTCGCGCACAGGAGCTTAGCCCGAAGCTGATGCACGAGTTATATACCATCCCAAGCACTACTGCTATGACTGTAGAGGATGCCGCCACACCCACAGCAGTTTCAGGGGGTTACACAGCCATTGATTTCAGTCTCACCCATGCAAACGGTGTGCGATGCGAACACTGCGCCGGCGACGGTGTGCTAATCACCAATTTACAATTCATGGCGGACATTGAAAGTATCTGTCCCGTATGCAAAGGGAGCAGATTTTCAGCCGATGGACATGAAATCCGTTATAACGGCAAGAGCATCGCAGAAGTATTGGCAATGACGGTTGCGGAAGCCTTGGATTTCTTTGGGTCAGAGAGGCTCATCAAGCACAAACTAGGCATTATGAATGAGCTGGGGTTAGGCTATCTGACACTTGGGCAGGGCGCACCTACTTTATCCGGCGGCGAAGCACAGCGAGTAAAGTTGGCATACGAATTAGGTAAAATCAAACGCGGCAGTCATAACATGTATATCCTCGACGAGCCGACAACAGGACTCCACTGCGCAGACATTGAGAACTTGTTGGCATCTATACAGCGGCTGGTGGAACAAGGCCATTCGGTTATCGTAGTAGAGCATAACCTTGATGTGGTGAAATGTGCCGACTATATCATCGACATGGGGCCGGAAGGGGGCAAAGCAGGAGGTTACGTTGTGGCAACAGGGACACCCGAGCAGGTTGCGGCTACCCCTAATTCTTACACAGGACAGTACCTCAAAAACGTGTTGGCGTTACAATAAATGAGGGGTTTTACGTTGTCAACACGCAATCTTTCACAAAACACTTGACAGGGGCTAAACAGACAGAGCGTATTTTTTCGTGTGTTAGCATGGTTTCACTCTCCGTAATACCTAACCTTACACATACACGTAGATGTTTTGGTCATAACCGCTCCGACCCATATGTTTAAAGGGGCGGAGCGGAAGTTGCGTTCGCGCCCCCACCAACGTGATTCGGACACTCCTTTAAGATAAAAAACAAGTGTTGACTTTGACGCAACGTAATAGTTTATACTTGTATTGACGATGCGACCGGGGTGAAAAAAAATGGAATATTCCAGTAACAAACTTTCAAAAATGTCAGGTGTAAGTCCGCGTACCTTGCGATTTTATGATGAAATTAACTTGTTAAAGCCGGCGCGAGTTGCTTCATCGGGGTACAGAATTTATGGGCAGGACGAAGTTGACCGTTTGCAGCAGATTCTTTTTTATCGGGAGCTTGATTTTTCGCTTAAAGATATAAATAAACTGCTGTCTGCCCATGACTTTGACCGCAACCAGGCATTTTTGAGTCACCTTGCAGAACTTCAATTGAAAAAGCAGCGATTGGACACCTTGATACACAATGTATCAAACTCTATCGCCGCCATGAAAGGAACAGTAGTCATGCCAGACCATGAAAAATTTGAGGGTTTCAAGCAATCTTTACCCTGCCTACACAAAGGAATATCACATAAGCATGGGTGAAATGTACGCCTCAGATGAGCGTTTCAAGGAACATTACGAAAAAATTGCGCCCGGTTGCGCCGAGTTCCTGCGTGACGCAATTAAAATCTATTGTGCCAAGCAAATAAAACCGAGGATTCACGGACTCGGAGAAAACACCGATGACCCCGGCTCGAGGGTTATTACAGATACCAGCGTCACCGATGGGTTTACATGAACTGTAAGCTGTAGCGACGCGGGGCTTTTCCTCGTGCCGGACGCAAAGGCCGTATCAAATGGAATATTGTTACCAATAAGAATACTCGTCAGTGCATAATACTCAAACAGGGTGAGGGATTCATTATTTAATATCTTTCTGAACAATGTACCCGAAAGTAAAGCAGATATTTGTGCATCAAACAGCAAGGTAATCACTCCGCATGGCAGACTGGGCTGGTACATTGTATGCATTGCACCGGGAATGTGCGATTAAAAACCACTTGACATCTTACGACATCATGATATTATTTGCTTGTACAATTTCATACGACATCAAGAGAGGTGGAGGGAACAGGGCCCTGCGAAACCCGGCAACCAGGCATGGCCATGGTGCTAATTCCCCCGAGGTCATACTCGGAAGATGTAAAAATACAAACCCTGCGGAGGGTTTTTTTTATTTTAAAAGGAGGTTTTATCATGCATTTATTTACATCAGAATCAGTAACAGAGGGGCATCCCGACAAAATGTGCGACCAAATTTCTGACGCGGTGCTGGATGCTATTTTGGAAAAAGACCCTGCGGCGCGTGTTGCTTGCGAAGTAGCAACCACCACGGGCATGGTGCTTGTGGCGGGCGAAATTACAACAAACTGCTATGCAGACATCCAAAAAATCACCCGTGATGCGATTAGAGAAATTGGGTATACAGGCGCGGATATGGGCTTTGATGCGGATGCATGTGCCGTACTCGTTACACTCAATGGGCAGTCACCTGACATTGCAATGGGTGTAGACAAATCTCTCGAAAGCCGTGAAGGCGGCGGCGACTCAGACACAGGCGCGGGAGACCAAGGTATGATGTTTGGCTACGCCTGTAACGAAACACCCGAGCTGATGCCACTACCCATCGCATTATCACATGCACTCACACGCAAACTTGCAGAAGTCCGCAAAAACGGCACAATTCCATACCTCCGTCCCGACGGAAAGGCACAAGTCACCGTAGCATATGATGACAACAGAAAGCCTACAGGTATAACCGCCGTTGTAATTTCTACCCAGCACTCCGAAGACGCTACAAACGAACGTATCCACGCCGACATAATGAACACCGTCATCAAGCCGGTCATACCCGCCGAGCTTCTTTCTGATGCAACAAAATACTACATCAACCCCACAGGCCGCTTTGTAATAGGCGGACCGGTCGGTGATGCAGGCCTCACAGGACGCAAAATCATCGTAGACACATATGGCGGCTATGCCGCACATGGCGGCGGTGCGTTCTCGGGCAAAGACCCCACAAAAGTAGACCGCTCTGCGGCATATATGGCTCGCTATATCGCCAAAAACATCGTTGCCGCACAGCTCGCCGACCACTGCGAAGTCCAACTCGCTTATGCCATCGGTGTAGCGCGTCCTGTTTCGGTATACATCAACACAAAAGGCACGGGCAAAGTAGCCGACACAAAACTATCCGACGTAGTAAACAAACTGTTTGACCTGCGCCCCGCAGGGATTATCAAACATTTTGACCTGCGCCGCCCGATTTATAAGCAAACAGCGGCATACGGCCATTTTGGGCGTACAGACATTGATTTGCCTTGGGAAAAAACTGACAAAACAGACGAACTCAAAGCCGCTTGTAAATAAGCGGTTTGACAGCCCGATATTTTTCTGATAGTGTTATTTTAAAAATCCGCTAGGGGTGCTTGTGGGCGTTTGTTTAAACGCCCATCGGCTGAGATTTCACCCTTTGTACCTGCTCCGAGTAATGTCGGCGAAGGAAAGCGAACGAGAACCTTCTTGCGGATTAATCAGGCGGCTACGGTCGCCACCACAAGGAGGTTTTTTTATGTCTATGGTAAATGGCATGAGCCGTACAAAAATGCTGGTGATGTGTGCGGTATGTATCGCATTAGCGTTCGCGCTCAATCAGGTTTCACTCTTTAGGATGCCGCAGGGCGGCAGTATTACGCCGTTTAGTATGTTTTTTATTACACTGGCAGGGTTTTGGTTCGGGCCTGTATGGGGTGTGATTTGTGGCGTAACAATGGGGCTTTTGAATATGAGTACGGGATTGGTTTCCGTCAATATCGGCTCCATTCTTTTGGATTATCCCATTGCATTTGGTGCGCTTGGGCTTTCGGGATGCTTCCGCAGAATGCGATGGGGCCTACAGATTGGTTTTGTTGCAGGAGTTTTGGGTAGATTTATTTCTGTTTTTTTATCGGGCTATCTCTTTTGGCTGGATAGATTGCCCGGTAGCTTGTGGGGGTCGGCGGTTTATAATGCTACGTATATCGCGCCTGAGATGATTGCGACATTGGTGATTATCAGCTTGCCTGCGATGAAACATGCCCTGGATGCCGTAACAAAAAGTGTTGTGCCACCTGCGGAGTACGCCATGCTTTCCGAAAAAAACAGCGGGTCGGTTACGACTACGGCACGTATTGTTACGGGTGCGGTGGTTGCCGCTGCGGGAGGTATTGCGTTCGCGCTTTCTTCCTATATCACGAGATTGGAAAATCTTTCTATATTGCAGGTGACTTCGGGTGCAGAATTATTTTTGGACGCACCGCGTGCCGACAGGCTTTATCGTTTGGTCGAAAGGAATACAGAGCAACTGCTGGCATTAAACACTGTAGGTGTTGTGTTTTTAGCGATTGGGATTGCGTTGCTGGTTTCTACTTTGAATAACAAAAACTAATTTCGGCAAAGATAGCAATGACTACTTTTTAGGGGGCGATGTAATTGCGTCGCAAGTTAAAAATCATTGCTATCTTATTTTTTTGCGTAATTTTTGGGTATGCGGCAGGGAGTTTTACTTATCTTGCCCGCTTTCCGTCAGAATTACGCCTTTCGGAGTTTAGCACACATAGGGTAAACATCGGCCTGCCGCTTTATGCTACCTTCCATGAGGCGGCGGCGGTTTACAAAGTAAACGATACGCCCATAAACGACGGAATCGCCGTGCGGCTAAACCAGCCCATGACAATCCAAACAGGTGGACATGGCTCTGCTTACATGACCATAGGCGCGTTTGGTTTGCCACTGCGGCGGATTACTCTGGATGTATTACCTGAGGTCGAGGTGGTGCCTCTTGGGCTTGCCATCGGCGTTCGCATAAACACAGACGGAGTGATGGTGCTTGGCACAGGGGATTTTGCGGGTGAATGTGGTGAAATGCTAAGGCCTTCTTTTAATGTTTTGCAACCGGGTGATTTGATTTTAAAGGCCGATGACACCGTGATTTATGACAAAGAAGATTTGAGCGAATATGTAGCCTCATCCGAGGGCGAAATCACATTTTTGGTGAGAAGAAACGACGAAGAACTAAAAATAACTCTTCAACCGGAAGTCTCTGCAACCGACAATCTACGCCGCATAGGTGCGTGGGTGAGGGACTCCACAAAGGGAATAGGCACACTTACATTTTTTAACCCCTCCACAGGAGGTTTTGGTGCGCTGGGTCATGGAATTTTGGATGTTGACACAAAAATGTTGCTAAGTGTACGCAGTGGCAGCATCATGCAATCCGAGGTAGTATCGGTAAACCGTGGCATACGCGGCTTGCCGGGAGAACTCGAAGGCAAGGTAGACACGACCAACACGATTGGCACAATAGATACCAACTGCGAGTATGGGATTTTTGGTGAGCTTTGTGGTGAGGTGGCTTTGCAGTTTGTAGAACATGCTCGTGTACCCATAGCCCGCCGAGACCAAATCCAAGAAGGCGCGGCAACGATTTTGACAAATGTAAACGGCACATATGTAAAAGAATACGAAATCAAAATAGAAGGCATAAACCACAATGCCCAAGACGCAACAAAGGGTATAGTAATCAGAATCACCGACCCCGAGCTATTAGAAATAACAGGCGGCATAGTACAAGGCATGAGCGGAAGCCCCATCTTGCAAAACGGGAGATTAATAGGTGCAGTGACCCATGTTTTTGTACAAGACCCCACAAAGGGCTATGCTATATTTATCGAAAGCATGGTCAACCACGGTGGCAAACTACCCTATTGCGCCCTTCCGACTTAGCCTGATACAAAGCCTTGTCCGTATCAGATACAAAATTTTCTTGTGTGCAGTTTTCCTTCATGGGAATTGTGCAGTTTACACCTATGCTTACAGTCAAGCCTGATTTTTCTACAGATTCGCGGATTCTTTCGGCTACGGCCTTAGTGCCTTCGAGCGGTGTGTCGGGCAGTATTACAACAAATTCTTCTCCACCCCAGCGCGCCACTATATCTATAGCTCTGGTCAGACTTGATTTTATTATTTCTGCCACATTTTTTAGTACAGCATCACCCTGCAAATGACCGTTCTTGTCGTTATATTCTTTGAAATTGTCGATGTCGAGCATCATAAACCCAAGAGGCGTTTGTTGTCTCAAACTGCGTTGCCATTCATGCTCCATCTGTGAATAAAAAAACCTGCGATTGCCTATGCCTGTGAGCGCGTCGGTTATGCTTATCTGATGGATAAGTCGCATTTGGTTTATTATTTTCATATGGTTGTGTACCCGCAGTTTTACCACGGCAGAACTAAACGGCTTGTTTATATAATCCGCCGCGCCACGCAAAAAGCCCATTTCTTCGTCCTGGGCATTGTTTAGCCCCGTCACAAAGATAACGGGTATGTCATGTGTAGTCTCGTCCTTTTTAAGCTCATTTATTACTTCGAAGCCACTCATCGCAGGCATCAATACATCCAGCAAAATAAGGTCAGGCTTTAACTCTTTTGCGGCTTCTATGCATCCTATGCCGTCTTTTTCTACATATATGGTGTAGTCATTTTTTAATATATGCGATAATGCGGTGATATTCATCGCCTCATCGTCCACTATCAAAACACTGTTTTTTTCTGACATTGGCTCCCCCCCCTTTATTCAATAAACTCCTTGCATAACTTCAAAATTTCCAGCGCAGACTCTAATTCTAACATGTTGTGCCATAAATGCAACTCTCATGCTTCGACAGCAAATCCGTTAAACCAAGCTCGTTCAGAAAATTGACTTGGAACAAAGGGCTGGGCGTATAATTCGCCAAGGTAACTTGAACTCCGAAGTGAGTATTTATCGCTATGCTACAGCCCAGACGTTAGATGTACTCTGATAAAGAGGTAGTTTCTACTTCAATATCACGAGTGCGGCCAACCCGCTTGTAGTAACGGTTTGCGCCATTTCGTGAATAGCGAAAGGGGGCGAATCTGATGTTTATGCGGGTGGTTTTGGGGCAGGTTTTGCCCCATGACCGCCAACGGATGGCATAAATATTCTTGCCATTACTATTCGCGGCATGACCGCAGAAAGGACAAGCCTGTGGAATTATCCTATACCCAAGTTGGCGATTATCTCTTGCCAAATATTCGGTTGAGCGAATCGTCCGATGCCCCACCGCTCGGCAAATATGACATGATGCACAATGCATATTTGAAAGAGCATAAACCCGCTTTGTATGGTCAACTTCTTCTGTCAGAGCGTCTTTATCCACTTTGCCGTGAAGTAGACGAAGCGGCGGCAACCAGGCTTCGGACGATACCCGATAGAGAGGTTGCCAACGAAATTATTTTATCTGAACTAGTATACGCATAGCATACCACAAAAGCAAGCAGGATGCCGATATGGTGTCCTGTTTATTTTTTGTGAACAGGTAAAATTACGCAAAGTTTACCACTCGCCTGTCTTTCGCCCATGCTTGATATACTGCTCGATTTCCTTAACGCTGCGCCCGTCTTTCTTACCCTTTATGGCTTCTTTTGCGATTTCCAAAACATCATGTTCAGGAATAGCCATCTTGCCGATACATACGCCCCAATTGATTCAAAATGCTACGGCATTGATATTCTTCGGAGCAAATCAATTCGACACCATCAATATCGGAAGCGGCTTCCGATAATAAAATTTGTCCGGCTGTAAATACATATGCTATGTCAGAAATAAAGCGGCGAGAGCGATATTTCCTCCCCTGCGTCATAGCTTCCTTATATTTGTCTGCAAGGCTACCTGCAATCTTTTCCGTGATGCTTGGTCTGCCCCTGCGCCGTTTTTCCATGTGCATCGCCCCCCTTGCTATGATTTTTTGCCGCGCCCCTTATATACGTTATATTGATTCTTGCACTCATGGTTACAAAATGCGGCGTTGTTATGCTTTGCGATGAACGCCAAATTTATCTTCATCTTGCATCAAATGGCCATGCCGCTGTGCTTTTCACAAAGGGTGAACCTCAAAGGCTCTTACCGCAGACGTGTTGTTCATGCTTTACCAAAGTGCCACATTACAAGCGATGTGAAAATTGTAGAAAAATTTTATAGATATATGAAGCCTGCGGAGTATCATGTTCGCTAAGTGTCGCATCAAGCCTTGTCCCAAGTTGGTACAAGGCTTGATTTTTATAAGAACTTTGCCAAGTTAAGCAACATATTTTGATAAAAGAGGAGCTTTAGGCTATAGCTCCCCATTGACGTAAGGGGGATTAAATATGGATAAGGTCATGCTAGACAATATCAATCTCGTGGATATTCGTTCAGTAAAAATAGATAAAGATTTACCCATCAAAGACAGGATAGCGGATTTTATAAACCAGATAAAAGACCCCTATCACTACAAATGCGGCAAGGTTACTGTGATGGTGAGTTTTGCGGATACAACAGACACTTTGGAAGATAGACTTGAGGGCTATCTGGCATCTTTATAAAACGCTAATAGGTGCGGCAGGTTGTTTTGTGACAGACTCGTCTGTGGATGAACAATCTGCTATTCTACATACAGGACTAAGTTACACAGCCCTTTACTTATTGGCGAACTAACCACCATTTTGTAAAGGGGTTTTTGCTATGAAAAATAATTGGAAAGCATGTTTGTACATTCGCCTTAGCCGTGAAGATGGCGACAAGGCTGAAAGCGATAGCGTTACAAATCAAAGGGCGTTGTTATATGAATACGCAAGTAATAACCCGCAGATAGAAATTTGCGGCGAGTTTGTGGACGATGGTGTAAGCGGGGTTGACTTTAACAGGCCTAGCTTCATTGCTATGATGGAGCAAGTTAAAAGAGGTGAATATGACTGTATTTTAGTCAAAGACCTTTCACGCTTTGGGCGTAACTGGATTGAAAGTGGCAGATATATTGAGCAAATATTCCCATATATAGGGATTAGGTTTATTGCAGTTACGGATAATTATGACTCGCTGGTAGCCAAAAACTCTGGCGATAACATCTCCTTGCCGTTTAAAAATCTTATTAACGATGCCTATGCCGCTGACATTTCTGTAAAAATACGAAGTCAACTAGCAACCAAGCGTAAGAAAGGTGATTTTATCGGGGCGTTTGCGACTTTTGGCTATGTTAAATGTATTGATAATCACAACAAGTTAATTGTTGATGAGTTTGCCGCAAATGTTGTGCGTGATATTTTTAGATGGCGTATAGATGGCATGAGCAACGCAGGCATTGCTAATAGGCTAAACGAGATGGGCATAGCCTCGCCTTATGAATACAAACGAGCAAATGGCATGGATTATTCTAACTCTTTTAAACGCAACTCAAAAGCTCTTTGGTCTGCTGTGGCTATTGGGCGTATTTTGGTTAATGAAATTTATCTTGGGGTGCTAGAACAGGGCAAGCGTACTAGCAAAAGCCATAAGGTTAAAAACAGGATAAATAAAACTAAGGAGGATTGGATAAGGGTTGAAAATACCCACGAGGCAATAATCAGCCATAAAGATTTTACTTTGGTTGCGGAGTTGTTGAGTCAAGATGTACGCATAGCTCCAGGCAATGATGAACTTTATCTATTTTCTGGTTTGCTCAAATGCAATGATTGTGGGCAAAACATGGTTCGTAAACTTGTGCCAAGTGGCAACAAGAAATATGTCTACTATGTTTGCTCCACAAGTAAAGTTAGCAAATCTTGCACCCCTCATAACATCAGCGAAAAAATCCTAACAGATGCTGTTTACCACTCTGTTAAAGCTCACATAGCGGCTATAGTAGACTTAGAGCGTATTTTGAAGTTCATCGACCATGATATGCCAAAAATGCAGTCAGCCGTAGTCAAGCTAGACAGTAGAATTGACACCAAAAAGCAGGAGATTGAAAAATATCAAATGCGCAAGCTAAGGCTTTATGAAGATTTGCAAGACGACATCATAGACAAAGACGAATATGAGCGTTATAAACTTGATTTTACAAAACTTCATAAAGAGGCAGAGCAAGCATTGGAGCTTTTATTAAAAGAGCTTGATGACGTGCTAAACAACCAAGGTGATAGCCACAAATGGATTGAGCATTTTAAAGAACACTCCAATATCAAGGAGTTATCCCGTGGGGCATTAGTGAGCCTGGTCGAAAGAATAAAGGTGCGTGAGAAAAACTGCATCAATATACAGTTTAAATATCAGCACAATTTTGACCTAGCCAAAAATTTAGTAAGCACACAGTTGAATAAGGAGGTCGTGTAATGCCACGCAAAAGCAGAAAAGATACGGTTTTAAACGAAAACATCACTAAACAAGCGACCTCCAAAACAACATACAAAACCGCTATTTACGCCAGATTATCCACCCTTAACAGTGGCAAACCCGATGGTGACTCTATCGAAAATCAAATCCATATGCTGAAAGAGTTTATCGCCCAAAAAGGCGATTTAACATTGGTTGACACTTTTATAGACAACGGCGAAACTGGCACGAATTTTAACAGGCCATCCTTTGCCAAGATGATGGATGCTGTAAAATCAGGGCAGATAAATTGCATTGTAGTAAAAGACCTTAGCCGTTTTGGGCGTAACTACATTGAGGTTGGCAATTATCTTGAGAAAATCTTTCCGTTTTTAGGGGTTCGGTTTATCTCAATGACGGATAATTACGATAATGCAGACCCTGCAACAGAGGGAAGTTTAACGCTATCGCTTAAAAGTCTTGTGAATGATATTTATGCAAAAGATATTTCTAAAAAAGTGTCCTCATCGGCATTGGCAAGGCAAAAACAAGGCGTTTTTATTGGTGCTCATGCCCCATATGGCTATATGAAGTCTGAAACCGAAAAGGGTAAGCTAGTTATAGACCCTGCTGTAGCTCCTGTTATTGCTGATATTTTCGCTATGAAACTTAACAGCACAAGCAACTTACAAATAGCAAGACAGTTAAACAACAAAGGCGTACCATCGCCTAGTAACTATCGACACCAACTTGGTATTGTTAAAACGGATAAATTTGCAAGCAGCCTTTGGCAACAACAAAGCGTAAAAAGTATACTTAGCAACCCCGTGTATACTGGTTGCGTTTCACAAGGCAAACACAAGCGTAGTCTTGCAAGCGGTATGCCCGTTATGAGAACGACGGCTGATGAATGGATAAATGTGCCTGATATGCACGAAGCCATTATTGACCAAGTTTCCTTTGAAAAGGTGCAGGAGTTATTAAAAAACTCAAAAGCTGAATATCACAGCAAGCGGAGTTTTGCCCATTTAGATGAAACCGAAAATATCTTTAGAGGTATTTTGGTTTGTGCTGATTGCGGAGCTAACCTTGTGCGATACAAAGATGTGCGTTCACGCCAGAAAAACCCCTCCGTTGCTTATTATTATCATTGTCAAAATTATGAGCAGGGACGCAACAGCAAATGCAAAACCCGCAAATGCGTTAGAGAAAAACTACTCAAGCAGGTGGTTTGGGAGATTGTAAAGTCCCAGTTGGATATTCAAGTGGATTTACTTGCTCTTGCCCAAAAGCTCAAAAACAGCACTGCATATAAGGCAAAGCAAGACGAGCAAAAATCTCAAATGGCAGAGCTTAGAGCAAGTCTTAGCCGCATTGATGGGCGAATTGCTTCTTTATATAACAGCTATGCCGATGGGGTTATTGCAGAAGATGAATATGCCTTTGCAAAGTCAAAATATAAAGCTGAAAAGGAAGTGCTTGAAGATGGTCTTGAAAAATTGCAAACAAGCAAGCAAAAGGAAAAAGAGCAACTTGACGTTGGAAAATGGACTGATATTGCTACAAAGTTTGATAACACAAACGAGCTAACTTCAGACATATTAAATGCCCTTATAAGCAAAATCACAGTATCAGCACGAGATGACCTTACTGTAGAGTTTAGGCATAAGGACGTTTACAAAGACTTAATGAGCCAATTGGCAAAAATGGAGGTGAGTTAGAATGACTGTAGCCCTGTATATGCGGATTTCTGTTGATGACGGCACAAACCAAGAGAGCAACTCAATTTCCAACCAACGAGAGTTACTTAGGCAATATGTGGCGAGCGATGCTGTATTATCAAAGCACAATGTAGTCGAGCATCTTGACGACGGATACAGCGGCACGAATTTTGAAAGACCAGCCATAAAGCGACTTCTCGAAGATGTCCGCAGGGGCAAGGTGCAGTGCATTGTCGTTAAGGATTTTTCTCGCTTTGGACGTAGCTATATAGAGGTTGGTGATTTTTTAGAGCAGGTGTTTCCGTTTTTAGGGGTGAGGTTTATCTCTATTGGCGATAACTATGATAGCGATAGTTCAAATGCCAACAGTAGCTCCACTATCGAAGTTGCCCTTAAAACCCTTATTTACGACCTTTACAGCAAAGATTTGTCCGTAAAAGTCAAAAGTGGGCTAGACACAAAAAAACGTGGCGGCAAGTTTGCCGCAAGCCGTCCGCCTTATGGTTATGAAAAATGCAAGGTGGCTAAAAATGGGCTTGCGATAAACGAGAGTCAAGCTGAAATTGTGCGATATATCTTTCAGCTAACATCAGAGGGAAAACGCCCATCCGTTGTGGCAAGACTTTTGAACGAGCAAGATATACCTACGAGGGGTAATAAACCAAACAGCTTTTGGAAGCGTAGCGACATTAGCGAAGTTGTGATGAATGAGTCATATACAGGGGCGGCTATTGCTAACAAAACTAGGCAAGTCTATCCTGGGAGTAAAAAACAAATACCTAACCCCAAAGAAGAGTGGACGGTAATATATGATGCCCACCCTGCAATAATAAGCCGTGAACTTTTTGAAAGGGTAAATAATAACTTGCCGAAAATAAAGAGTAGAAACACACAGGAAGTAATTATTCCTTATGTTTTCAAAGGCAAGCTACGTTGTCATCATTGCGGATATACATTGCAAAAGGTAGGCAACCCAACGCATTTTTATTGTAGCACTCCAAGGGTTCATCATTCGCCAGAGTGCATCATAGAACCTGTTGCAGAAGTTGGTATAAAAGAAGTAGTGCTATCAGTGTTAAGCAGTCATGCCGCTTTGTTTCTGAAAAAAAGCAAGGCACAAAAACAACTCACGCAATCAAGTAATGACGAGCGCAAACAGCTAGAAGATGCCGTACAACAACTTGAAATTAGCAAACGTAAGCTCTATGAAAGCTACAAAGACGGCAAGATTGACAAAGAGGTTTATCTTTCAAAAAGAGATAGACTTAATGCCGAAATAGCTTTAGCGGCGGAAGAAATTGCCTCTCAAAAGGAAACACTAGCCTTATCAAACCTATCGAACACAGACGACAATAAAAAGGAGGCATGGGATTTATTCTCCCAAAACCACGAGCTAAATTTTGAAATTGTTGATGCCCTCATAGAAAAGATAATTGTCCACAAAACCAATAAAATAGAAGTCAAACTAAAATATGCAGACGGTTTTAATCCATCTGCATAAAATTTTCTTGAAAATTTTTTAGTCCTGACTTGACAGCAGAAGGCAACGGTTTTACAGGCGTACTCGCAGGTATTTGCGACGGCTGCGTTAAACTTATCACAGATATTGGCGCACCTCCCGCTTGCCCGCTGGGCAGCTCGTGCTGTGGCGGTTTCCCCGATTTCGGCGGCGGCATGGGCGGATGCACATGCGGCAGAAGCGGCGGAGCATGTGGTGGAGCCTGCACATGTGGCGGACGCGGTATGGGACGCGGCATGGGCGGCTGGAACTGGCTCGGAAGTGTGAGCTATCGGAAAAACCACCCTAAAAAGCACCCGTTTTT
>WRGY01000080.1 GCA_009786925.1 Defluviitaleaceae bacterium
CCGAGGGCTCGCGCCCTTGCCTTATCTACGCGGTAAAAACGCTCGAATATGCGGTTGAGGCTATCGGCGGGGATGCCTATGCCTTGGTCTTTTATAAACACACGATAATATTTTTCGGTTGTTTCCATTGTGATTTTTATTTGGGTGGTGTTTGGGCTGTATTTTATGGAGTTTGAGAGGATGTTTGATACGACTTGATTTATACGAGCGGCGTTTGCCTCTACAAAACAGGCGGTCTGCGGTGATTCGAAGATGAGGGTTTGATTTTTTTGTGTCGCAAGGATTTGGGCTTGACGTATGACAAGGCGCATGAGTGCGACGAGGTCGACAACGTCCATTTCTAATGCCACATGCTTGGAGTCTATGCGTGACAGCTCCAAAAGGTCAGAGACAAGCAGTGTCATGCGCTGGGATTCGTCCTCAATTACTTTTAGAAAACGCTCAGATGTCTCTCGGTCATCGAGTGCGCCGCCGAGTAGGGTCTCGGCATAGGTTTGTATATTGGTGAGTGGGGTGCGCAACTCATGGGATACGTTTGCCACAAACTCCTTGCGCATATTGTCAAGTTTTTGTTGTCGAGTTACGTCTTGCAGGATGATTACATAGCCGTCCACTTCGCCCTTTTCGCTTGTGTAGGTGGTGATACAGGCATATAGGTAGTAGTCGGGTTCTTCGTGTACTGACTCACGCACCTCTCCGGGGCGTAGTCGATAAACGTCATTTGGGTCAAATCCAAAGAACTTAAACGCAAGCTTCGCCTCGGAGCTGTTTAAGTCCATTCCGTCCAAAAGCTCGCTGGATGCATTGTTTGCGTGGAGCATTTTGCCCGATGTGTCATAGACAAGCACTCCGTGGGAAGTGTTTTGCAAAAAAGCCTCAAGCTTGTTGTTTTCGCTTGCCATGCGGCTAAGTGTGGCGCGCAGTTCTTTTGACATATAGTTAAAATCCTGTGCGAGTTGTCCGATTTCGTCTGTGCCTGATATTTTTATTTGGCGCGAAAAATCGCCCGTGGCAATGGCACGCGCATGTCGTGTAAGTGCGATAATCGGTCGCGTGAGCGTATCTGCAAGGAAGAACCAAAACACAAGCGTAACAACAAGCGCGACAAGCACCATAATCACAAGTGTAAATGTCAGGCTGCTGAGAATATCGTTCATTGCACGCATGTTGAGGCGAGTGTATATGATAAACTCGCCGTCTGCGTTAGTAACAGGCATGGCGAATGTAAACCACTGATGATGCTCTACGCCCTGCAAGTCCGCACCGAGACTGCCGATAGTAAACGCCTCCGACCCGGTCAGAGCTTGTGCCAGTGAGTCGTCATTAAAGCGAATGCCACTCTCAAAAACCATCGCTGGTGCAAGCGGAAGCCCGATTTCGCTCAAGACAGCACCTTCGATTTCATACGCGCTTATTTCTAATGCCGCCCATGCAGGGGCAAGCAAAAATTCTCTATATTGCTGTACGATATGGTCGTTTATCATGATTGCGTGATTTCGCAAAGCAGAATAAGCACGGTCAATCTCGATATTGCGTACTGTAACCAATATAAATGTGCCGCTAATGGTCATGACAACAAGCACCACAGCGGCATATATGGCAATTAATTTTGTTTTTATACTACGCAAGGCCGTCTCCAAACGCCTGTGTAAAATGGTATCCTACGCCACGTTTTGTGAGGATATAGGCAGGATTGTCGGGTACTTCTTCGAGTTTGGTGCGTAGTCTGCGTATTGTTACGTCAACGGTGCGCACATCGCCAAAATACTCATAGCCCCATACCTTCTCCAGCAAAGCCTCGCGTGTAAATACCTGATTGTTTTGTGTAGCAAGAAATTTAACCAATTCAAACTCGCGGCGTGTGAGGTCGATATTATCCTTGCCGCGTTTTATTTCGTACATATCCAAATCAATGCTTAGTTCTCCAAAGAGCATCTTGTTTGCTCCGTTAGGGTTGGGCTGTGTCATGCCACCACGTCTTAGGTTGGCCATCACCCTTGCCATCAGCTCGCGTACACCAAACGGCTTTGTAATATAATCATCAGCCCCAAGCTCAAAACTAAGTACCTTATCTGCTTCTTCTGCTTTAGCGGTGAGCATAATCACAGGGACTTGGCTCACTTTTCGCAGACGAGAACAGACCTCGTAGCCATCCAGCCCGGGCATCATGATGTCCAGTATTACAAGGTCCGGATTTTCGGAGAGGGCAAGTTCCAAACCCGTTTTGCCATCATTTGCTTCGATTATTTCATAGCCTTCTTTGCGCAAATTGTATGCAACAATATCAACAATCGTTTTTTCGTCATCAACAACCAAAATTTTTGCAGACATTTTGTTACCTCCTGGGGTTAGTTTATCGTATTTCGACAGAAGCGGCACCGGTGCCGACTTCTACTCTATGGACTATGGGTGGCACGACGACTACCGCTTCCAGCGTCTCACGGGAGCGTTCTATACCACTTTCGCGGATAATGCGAGTGGTTACTTCCTGTTGGCCCGCTTGCCCTTCTTGGACTACATTTGTGAAAGCGAGAGGCAGGTTTGGGGTAGGGATTTCTTCTACAGGCATTTCTAGGAGTTCCCTATGTGTTACTTCGTCAAAAGTGCGTACTGCGAGGAGCGGCAAATAGGTTAGTATTTGAAATTGTTCGCCCGGGCGGATATTTGGACTGGTGAGATTATTGTCACGCATAATATTATTTACGGTTGTGCCAAAGCGGACGGCAATTACGCTTAGGTTTTCGCCATCTTCGACTGTATGGACGTAGATTTGACGTTTGTTTACGTCGAGCCGCCAGTAGGCTTGCTCAGGTGAGTCAAAGCCATCATAATCTTGGGGGACATAGAGCATCTGTGTTTCCCAGCCCTCTACAAATTCTGCCCTCACGGTGTATTCGTTAAACCATCGTTCTTGCAAAAGATACTCTACATGTTGTAGGTCTGATATGGTGCGCAGTATCGCTTTACGCTCACCACGTACATATATGGCTACTGCCGCGATTTGATAGGTAAATCGTCGGCTGAGTAGTCCCATCATGTCGGTATGTCCCATACGCGCACTACCGGAAGCGCGTGCAGACTCTATGGTCACTCTTTGGTCTACTTGTACACGCAAACCGCCGCGTGCGGCCTGTAAGCTTAGTACTGCTCGGTTATGAAACTCTTCGCTTGTTAGTTCTTCGCCTTGCGGCACTGCAATAAAGCCTATCAGCTCGTCGTCGAGATATACCGCAAGCGCGTTGTCTACAAGCAAGCCACTGACAAACCATACAGAGATAATGACTGCAACTACAGCCAAAGCCCCCCATCCGATAATGCTGAAGATGAGTGGATTAATCCGAAAAGAAGATATGCGCTGCATGGGAGACGGTTTGTTATTTGGCGATGGCTTTCTCGCACCACGTATGGGCGTTCTGTCCATCTGCGGCGGACGGCGGCGTTGCATGTCTCCCGGGCGCATGGGTGGTGGAGGTGGCGGCATTTTTTTAGAGGCATAGGATTTTTGTGCAGCTTTAAAAACGCCGAGGCCTCTGCCACTGTCATAGTCATCGTCCCTGCCCTTGCCACGCGGGATTCCTATAGGCACATCATCTATTTCCGGCAACTCAAAACGCTCCCGCCTCCGCGGCTCATAATCTTGCGGAACTTCAGGAGCATTTAAGTTTATGGGAGATGGTGGTTTTTTCAAATTAAACTCCTCCGTTACGGAAGGACTGTGATTGAACTCGCTATATTGTTGCCTTGGGCGGTTAAGACGATATATACGTTCATATTTACACGTAGATTGTTTGCGTTTAATGTTGAGCCGCCACTGGTTATTGTGGTGCCGGATGGGATTGTAATTGTGTGGGTACGAGCGGCTGTGCCTTGACCTTCCACTACCACAATCGTACCGTCAGTACGAATCGACTGGATAAAGCCCAAGATGACAGATGTCTGCGCAAGACCTGCGTTTTGGACTGTTATATTAGTCACCTCACGGCTGTCGAGGTTGATACGCAGTTGCATACCTATACGCAGTGTATATACATCAAATACACCCGGACGTATGAAAAAGCTCTGTGAAGCACCTGCGGTGCATGTTATTGTGATTTGTGTATGCCGTTCTGTTATGCGTATTTCGTTCAGGCGGCCTTCTACCACGGCGCGTGTGCCTGTGGCATGTATGGATATGATACGGTCAAACTCCACATCGGCAGTTACGGTGTCACCCACACGTAGGCTGTCCCAGTTTAGATTAAAATGGTTATCCCGAGAAAATTCTGTATTTGGTAATGCTCGTAGTTCATAGGCGCGTCCGTCCTCTTCTTCCACAATAAATGTAGCATGTGTGCCTTGGTTATCAGGCGGACGGATTTCTTCGAGCGTGCCTGTGATTGTGCGTTCGCGTTGCATTAGCTCAAGGTTGTGGATGACAGTGCCGCTAAATCCGAAGAATGCGATGTCACCGACCTGTATATCCGAAAACGCTGCCGCCGCACCGCCGCGTGTCACCACAGGACTCGGCGTAAATGTAAATGTACGCTCGTCATCTATGATTTGGCCGCTAATGCGCACGCGCTGTGTGCGCATTGTTACGGAAGGCTGTGGTGTGGATGTGACGGATGTAATGATGCCTTCGTCTGCATATAGCACTTGTCCCGACAAGCCGGGTGTTGTGAGTATTTCGTTTGTGCTGGATGTCGCAAGCTGTTGAGAACGCCCTGTGAGGCTTATCACCTGTCCGTAGCCGTCGGTCAGTAACATAACGGTCATGCCCTCACGCAAAAACGCGGCAGAGCGTTGTGTATTGTCCAGCATGATTACGGCGTTTCTTGCTATTGGGAAGGTCTCGGTGCCACTCGCGTTTGTGATGGTGAGGTGGGTGTCGAGATGTACATTTGTGATTGTGCCGGAAATCGTTTGTGGGGCTGTGGATGGGTTGGCAGTGTTGTTTGATGCATCTGCCAAGGCACTGTAAAAGATAGTTGCAATTTCTGCGCGGGTAAAATTCGTTGTTGGGTTTAAGTAACCACCGCCCGCAGGAATGATTCCTAATCCTCTTGCGTGATAAACATAACGACGCAACGCCGGTGAAATCGCCGCATCGTCTCGAAACGGTGTAGGGTGGGGGAGTTGTATGGCTTGTGCTGCTGCGGACTCGCCCACTAAGCGTACCGTCCAAGTAATAGCCTGTTCTCTGGTGAGTAGCGGGCGGTTTTCTGTAGTGCCTGCGCGCGTTACAAAATTTTGCACCTCACTTGTCGTAAGGATGCCGCGATACAAAAGGAAAGCAATCTCACGGTCGGCGATTCTGTTCCATGTAGTAAACTGCGAAGCGAGACCGTCTAATAGCGGTCGCCAAGTATTAAAAGACCGTGTAAAAACCTCACTCTCAGCGGGTGGCAATGTACTTGTGTCATGCCTAAAACCTGCCGCTACAGCAAATATCTGTGCCGCCTCAAATTTGTTTACCGTTCTATTCGGTTGGAAATTGTTTCCCGCATCGCCCATCATGATGGGTCCGTTGGCGGGGTCTGCTACCCAGTTAATCGCGTCGAAAGCAAAATGAGTACTCGGCACATCGCGGAATGTAGACGCAAAAACCGTAGTCGGCAGAGTAATTAAAATCACAATAAGTACAAAAGAAATTATTTTTTTCAATCTAAACAGTCCTTTCGCATGGCTTACATAAGAATGTATTTTTTATCGTTAATGCCTTTTTGGCAGTTTTTTCGTCATAAAAATATGCAAAAACAGCAGAGCCTGTACCGCTCATTTGCGCACCCAGTGCGTCGGCGGAGCGGAATGCCTCGATAATATCTAGAATTTCCGGATGTAGAGCAGTAGTAACAGATGTAAAAATATTGTAAAAAGAAGCAGCCATGTCGTGCAAATTTCCGTTTTCATATGCGTGCAAAAAATTTTTTCGTTTTTTCAGATTCCCCATATCGCCCAAACGAGAAAACATATCCGCAGTAGAAACAAAAATCCCCGGGCAAGCAATCACAATATAACAAGGAGGATGTGGTGACAGTGGCGTAATCCGTTCGCCGATGCCCTCTGTAATGGCAGTACCGCCGGTCATACAAAATGGAACATCTGCGCCCAGTGATTTCCCGACTTCGAGCAACTCATCACGTGGAATCCGTTGCCCCAAAAGTTCGTTTATCCCCAATAACGTCGCCGCACAATCACTGCTACCCCCTGCAAGACCCGCGCCCATGGGTATACGTTTTGTCAGTTCGATTTTAAATTTTTCTTCTAAATTGTATCGTTTAGTCAAGGCGTTTACAGCCTTTAATACCAAATTTTGGTCGCCCATAGGTACAGCACTGTCATTGCAAAAAAAACTGTTTTCCTCCGACAGAGAAATTGTCAAATCATCGCACATGTCCACAGTCTGCATGACAGAAAAAATATCATGATAACCATCAGCTCTCTTGCCCAGCACATCCAAAAAAAGGTTAATTTTGGCAAAAGCCTCTACTTTCACAAAACCCCCGGCGGATAACCGGGGGTTTTGTAATAGGGATAAATTTGTATTAGCGTTTTGAGAATTGGGGCGCACGTCTTGCACCTTTAAGCCCATATTTTTTACGCTCCTTCATGCGCTGGTCGCGTGTGAGGAAGCCTGCTTTTTTGAGGGGCTGGCGGAAATCATCGTCTGCGATAAGCAGTGCGCGTGAAATCCCATGACGTATAGCACCCGCTTGTCCTGTATATCCACCGCCAAACACATTTACTTTAACGTCATATTTGGCCGTAGTGCCTGTAAGCTCAAGCGGCTGGCGCACAATAAGCTTTAGTGTATCAAGCCCAAAGTAATCGTCGATGCCTCTTTTATTAATCGTAATATTACCCTTGCCGGGCAAGAGATAAACGCGAGCTATCGCGCTCTTCCTTCTGCCCGTACCATAATAAGAAACCGCAGCCATATCTCTACTCCTTAGTTCTTAATCTCTAAAACTTCGGGTTTTTGCGCCTGATGTTTATGTTCCGCTCCTGCGTATGCATGGAACTTTGTAAACATTTGGCGACCCAAGTTGTTTTTGGGAAGCATACCTTTTACTGCATGTGAAATGATGAACTCAGGCTTTTTGACAAGCATGTCCTTCATTTTTGTTTCGCGTCTGTGACCGATGTAGCCGCTGTGGCGGACATAGGTTTTTTGGTCGAGTTTACGACCTGTTACTTTTACTTTTTCAGCGTTTATGACAATCACATAGTCGCCTGTATCTACAGAGGGGCTGAAAGTGGGTTTGTGCTTACCTCTGAGGATATGTGCTATTTGTGTGGATAAACGACCCAGGGTTTGACCTTCTGCGTCTACGACGTACCATTTACGTTGTACCTCTTGGGGTTTTGTAATGTAGGTGGAACGCATTTCGGATTTCCTCTTTTCATAAGATGTCTACGGTATATTAGACAAATTCTTAAAAAATGTCAAGACAAATTCTTAAAAAATGTCACAAACAAAAAAATATATGTTACAATGCCTCTCACATGTTTTAAAAGTTGACATCAAAAACCGAACATAGAAGGAAGGAATATTAATGGGGAAAAAGAAAATTGCAGTACTAACAGGCGGTGGAGACGCTCCGGGACTCAACGCGGTAATTTACTCTCTGGTACGAGCCTGTCACAGTATGATGGATTGTGAACTCATCGGCTACAAATTTGGCTATCGCGGAATGTACACAAATGACTTTAGGACACTCGACCTTAACTCCACATCAGGCATATTGCACAAGGGCGGCAGTATGCTCTATAACTCTAACAAAGACAATCTTTTTAACTACACAGTAGAAGAAAACGGCAAAAAGGTGAAAAAAGATGTCTCCGATATTGCCATCCAAAACATGAAAAACGAAGGTGTGGACGTACTCGTAGTCCTTGGGGGCGACGGTACGCTCACAAGTGCGCGTGACTTTGCACGTAAGGGCATAAATGTCATAGGTGTGCCAAAAACAATAGACAACGACTTGCCCGCTACAGAGACGACATTCGGCTTTGATACAGCAGTAAACATCGTCGCCGATAATCTCGGTCGTCTCCACACCACCGCAGAATCCCACCACCGTGTCATAGTGGTAGAAATTATGGGTCGTTCTGCCGGATGGATTTGCTTGCACGCAGGTATAGCCGGTAGTGCAGACGTGATTCTCATACCGGAAATCCCCTACACCATACAGGGTATTGTGGATAAAATTAATCAACGCGATGCGGCGGGACGGCCGTTTACCATAGTTGCTGTAACCGAAGGCGCGGTAGAAAAAGAAGGCTCCGCAGTCATCGGCAAAGTGGTAGAGGACAGCCCCGATGCAATCCGCTTCGGTGGTGTTGCTGACCAAATCGCACACAAACTTGAACCCCTCGTTCGTCACGAGGTACGTGCATGTGTCCTCGGTCATATACAGCGCGGTGGTGACACTTCACCCGCAGACCGTGTGCTTTCTGCTCGTTACGGCACAAAAGCCGCAGAACTCATCCGCGACAGACTCTTTGGCAATATGGTCTGTCTTAAAGACGGACATATGGATGCAATCAGCCTGGAGGATGTTCTTGGGCGCGGTGAAATGGGTGAAACATCCAAGGGCGGCGCGAAAACCGTAGACCCTAACGGCGAACTCGTAAATGTAGCACGCTCTTTGGGGATAACTTTTGCTGACTAACTAAATAATAAAAATTTGGGGTGGCGCGGAGATGTTTTTCGCGCCCTTCATCCGTCTGGAGTTTTAAATGGACAAAAAATGGACTTGGGTTGTTTTTGTTGTGACTACTATAGTGCTTTTGGCTTTGGATTTGTGGTTAAAAAGCTGGTCGGTAGACAATTTGCAGGGGCAACCGCGCAGGGTTTTGATTGAGGGAGTTCTGGGGTTGGCTTATTTCGAAAATCCCGGAGCTTTTTTTGGTATATTTGGCGGGCTTAATGCGCGGTGGATATTGGCGGGGCTAAAAGCTGTGATTTTATGCGGGATTGGTTGGTATTATTGGTGGTTGCCGCTTGAAAATAAAATGTGGTTTATACGGGTACCGCTCATTTTGGTTTTTGTCGGTGGGCTGGGCAACCTGGTAGACCGCGTCGCGCTTGGTGTAGTGCGCGATATGTTAGAATTTTTGTTTATTAATTTTGCAATTTTTAATCTTGCCGATGTCTATGTGACAGTCGGCGTTTTTTCGTTGTTTTTTGTGGGAATTTTTATTATCAAGGATTTTCCAACTCCATGAGTGGCAGGGATATAGAAATAACTGTGCCGCAAGAGGCACATGGTCTGCGTGTGGATGTTTTTTTGGCACAGTTTTGTGAAGAAATCCCTACACGCAGTGCGGCGCAAAAACTTATAAACGACAAAAACCGTCGAGTAAAGGCGGGTGAGGTAGTGACGGTGGAGATTCCTGATATACAGATGGAGGCGGTCGCCGAAGATATTCCGCTTAACATTGTATACGAAGATGCGGATTTGCTTGTTGTGGACAAACCTCGCGGGCTGGTGGTGCATCCTGCGGCGGGACATCATAGCGGGACTCTGGTTAACGCACTGCTGTATCACTGCGAACTTTCAAATATGGGCGGTAGCTTGCGCCCCGGGATTGTACATAGGTTGGACAAGGATACATCGGGATTGATGGTCGTGGCGAAAAACAATGCAGCACATGCGGCACTCGCCGCACAGCTCGAAAGCCGCAAAATGGGGCGAGAATACAATGCCATCTGCAAAGGGGTGTTAAAAAAATCACGTCTCAAAATAGACCTGCCCATAGGTCGCCATCCCCATGACAGAAAAAAAATGGCTGTTTTGACCGCTCTAAATGCCCGCGCTCGTAACGCAGTGACATACATCGAAGTCATAGAACGCCACAAAAATTTTACACATATCGCCGCAAGGCTGGAAACAGGCCGCACCCACCAAATCCGCGTACACATGGCATATATCGGAAACCCTGTGCTTGGTGATGCGGTGTATGGGTCGGCAAAGCAACCCATGGGGCTAAACGGACAAATACTGCACGCAGTAAAACTACAACTAATACATCCCACAAGCGGCAAAGAGATGGTGTTTGAATCAGTATTGCCGGAGTATTTTATGGAGGCACTCAATGATAACTTTTATTTCTGAAGGCAGAATCAATATTCTGCAAGATGGCTCAATCCGCGTATTGGAATGTGAAATCGCCGAAAAATACAAGGAACGCACACGCGAGCTTCGAAGAAAGAATGAATGGAAAAACAGTGGTAGTGGCGCAAAATTTATGGGTGGAAATATGTTTACTGGTGCGTTTTTTGATACGCAAAATGTGTATATGAAGTTGCCTGTGTCAGGTGTTTCGGGCTATGGCGAGCAGCTTATCTACGCGCTTAATACAGAAAGCAGTGGGGGCATGTATTTTACTCATGCAGATACGCAAGAGCAAGACACCCATGTATATGTAAACGCGGTTACGCGATTTTTTGAGCTGGATGTACGAGAAGGAGTCATTGCTGTTTCTTGCTCGGATGGTAACTATTTCGAGAGGCATATTTCGCTTTTTGATATTGAAAAAAATAATTTTCAAAATTTGACGGATGGTGAGTGTTCGGATTGCAATCCGAGATGGTCGAAGCGTAGCCAAAATGTCCTCTTCTATGACAGTGCAGGGGTGGGGCGTGATGGGCAGGGCAATTTTGTTGCATTCGGACCGCGCAGTATCTACCGCCTTGATGTAAAAACAGGGGAGCTGGACGAAGTTTTGTCGGGCGAAAAATATGAATACACAAACCCGTTTGAGGATGCTGACGGGAGTCTGTATTTTATACGCCGCCCATACAAACCCGCGTCCGCGAGTATGTCATTAACGGATATTTTGCTTTCCCCATTTAGGGTATTGCGTGCGATTGGTAGTTGGTTTAACTTCTTCTCCATAAGGTATACGGGTGAGCCGCTAAACACAGCGGGTACAAATCCTGCAAAATCCGCACAAAAATCTTCACAACAAATTTTCATAGACGGAAATTTGATAGAGTCAGAAAAAAACATGCGCATAAACGCGGCGGCGGGCGAAAAATACGCAGGCTACGCGCCACGCGATTGGGAGCTCGTAAAATCCACCAACGGTCAAGAAAAAGTCCTGCAAAAATCAGTGATGGGCTACTGCGTCGTCGATGATGATGTAGTCCACTCCAATGGCAAATATATAATCACAAAAAATGGGGCCGTAAAAGCCCATTTGGCAACAAAAATATTTAATTCATAAGGGGATGTTAGTATGTTGGGAACAGACATCGTCGTGCAAGTGGGTATTCTTGTAAACGACATCGAAAAAACAGGTGAAGCATATGCGGCACTGCTGGGCATGGAAAAACCAAGTTGGAACTGGACAGGCACACGCGAGGAGGCAGAAACGGAGTATTATGGAAAACCATCTGATGCGCGTGCAAAGCTTATGTTTTTCCCTGTGGGTGGCAATATGACAATCGAGCTAATCGAGCCGGACAACCATCCGTCCACATGGCGTGACGACCTAAACAAAAACGGCGAAGGCGTACATCACCTTGCATTTGTGGTAAAGGGCATGAAGGATGTCGTAGCACGTCTGGGTGCCAACGGAATGCCGCTCATCCAAAAGGGCGAGTATCCCGGCGGTCGGTATGCGTATATTGATTCTAATGCACAGCTAAAAACGCTGGTTGAGCTTTTGGAAAATGACTAAAGCCATAAAGTCACGCTTTGTATGTTCGTATTGTGAACATGAACAGGCAAAATGGCTTGGACGATGTCCGTCATGCGGGCAGTACAATTCATTGGAAGAGGTAGCGGTAAAGCCGAAATTGCCCGGCGGTGCGGGTGCGGCTGTCGGTAAAGATAAGCGGACAAACACCTCTTCGGCGCGACTTTTGAATGATATTTCTGTGGAGACCGATGGGGCAATCCGCAGTGCTACGGGTATTTCTGAGCTGGATAGAGTGCTTGGCGGTGGGATTGTCGCGGGGAGTATGTTGCTCCTCGGCGGCGACCCGGGGATTGGAAAGTCCACGCTTTTGTTGCAGATTTGTAAGAGTATGGCAAATGACGATTTTAAGGTATTGTATGTCTCCGGAGAAGAAAGTACCGCGCAGATTAAAATGAGAGCAGAGCGTTTGCAGGTTGCGGCGGATGGCTGTTATTTGCTTGCGGAGACGGATATTTTTGCAATCCGCGACGCGGTTAACGAAATCAAACCCGCGTTGCTTCTTATTGACTCTATCCAGACCATGAGGTTTTCGGAGCTTACGTCGCTACCGGGCAGTGTAACGCAGGTGCGCGAGTGCGCGGCGTTTTTCACATATCTGGCAAAAGAAAACGCCATGTCCGTTGTTTTGGTAGGCCATGTAACCAAGGAGGGCTCGTTTGCAGGGCCTCGTGTGTTGGAGCATATGGTGGACACTGTACTTTATTTCGAAGGCGATGACAAAGACGCTTGTCGTCTAATCCGCGCAGTAAAAAATCGTTTTGGCTCCACTCACGAAATCGGCGTTTTCGAAATGAGTGAGCAGGGACTCCATGCCATAGAGGACCCTTCCGCATATATGCTTAACGGTCGCCCCGTAGGTACGGCAGGGTCTGTTGTAACATGCAGTATAGAAGGCACACGCCCTCTGCTTACAGAAGTACAGGCACTTGTCACTTATACAAACTTTGGTACACCGAGGCGCACATCAACGGGCATGGACTACAATCGTATGGTAATGCTTATGGCGGTACTGGAAAAACGATGCGGCTACAAAATGCAAAATTTTGACGCATATGTAAACATAGCCGGTGGCTTGCGAGTAAACGAAACAGCCGCAGATGCAGGCGTAATCGCCGCTCTTGCTTCTTGTTACAAAGAAAAGCCCATAGACCACAGAATCCTCGTAATCGGCGAGGTCGGCCTCGCGGGAGAACTCCGCGCCATCTCACAGACAGAACGCCGTATAGCCGAAGCCGCCCGCCACGGCTTCAAGGGCTGCATAATCCCCACCGCAAATAAAAAGAAAATAAAAAATCCCCCCGAAAATTTCCGCATACTCGGCGCGGAAAATATCGGAGAGATGCTAAGTGCCATTTTGTAGGAGATGATTTTTTTGATAAAACAGTTTCGCTTGTGTATGTTCGCTTTAATTAGTGTGATGATTTTTACAGCCTGCGGGGCCGGAGCACCGACCTCTACTGCACCGGCTGATATTGTGGACGACACGGCAAAATACAATGCGTATATTGAACTGCTTAATTTTGTAGACGGATGGTTTTCCGGTTTTGTGGGAGTGTACTTTCATACATTTGACATAGAGGGAGAACTCAATACAGATGTCGATTTTTCGAGATTTTTTAATTTCGGAGAGCATGATATGATGGAATTACACGGGCGGCACAGTGCCGCCGCACGTTATTTTGCCCGGCAAGAACCGGACTGGGGGGCGGTGGATGCTTACATGTTGCGCTTTGCCGATGCAGTTGATAATTTGTTGACGCTGTATTTCGTGGAAGCTCGCAACTATTATTTGGAACAAGAATATTTGGCGGACAATTTCGAGCAGGGGCGGTTAATCCACACGCGCATGATGGATTATTATGACAATATGTTCTTGGCTTTTGATGATTTTATATTAGCTTTTCAACCCATTATCATGCTGCGTCAGGGCGCGGATTTGCCGCGTTTTGAAGAAGCGGGCATGATGCTCCATTTCTACGCGCTTAGGTTGGTGCTAACGGGTATGGAGGTCAACAGCTTCTTCAATATTCTTGATGCGCAGGGCGTGGCGTTTTTGGATACGCCTCTTGAAAAAATTGAGGCGTTGCACAGTTTGATGGTATCGGATATGGTTGCATTGCAGGAAATTTATACGGACGCAGAAAGACAAGAAGCAGAAGGTTTCAGCGAGAATGGGGCAAGGTTTATTCCCATCTTCGTCTCCACTGCTCAAGAAATGACCGACTTCCTTACGGAGACTGTCGAACTGCTCCGCGGAGGCACGTATACAACCGTTCCTTTATTTCGATTTCAACAGCGAGTAAGTGACTTGATTGGCAGGTACAACATTATCGTAAACTAGGCACATAATCAAAAACCTTTATATGTGCTGAAGCCTAGCATATACAATGCAAAACAAAAGAACTCTTTTTACCTTTCGACATTTCATTCAACTCTTCAAGCACGCTATCATGTGGAACTACGTTTGCCGCTGTTTCTGCAACAACTTTTTCTATAGTTTTAGGTAACTGCATACACATTTGATAAAATGCGTCTTCTTGACCCGTTACAATTTCATAAAATTTATCCATGCTCACGCGACGTATACGTTTATGTTTTTTTTTGCTGTCCATCTACAGAAACAACCCATGTAATGTTCTGAGATTTTTTAGCAATAGCTTCAACGAGCAAACAGGCACAATCGTCATCTTCAAGAAGTTGTGACTGCATCTTAATATATGTCTTGCCCGAACTGGCGGCGTTCATCGTGTTATGCTTGTTTTTCATCTCGACAAATATTTTGCTTGCCTTATCCCCATCAGCAACAATGATTCCAGAGTCTTTTTTGAACACAACATCCCAGCCATTTATGGGGACCTCGCAATTTTGGATATATTGAAAAATTCTCTGGTGGAAATAACCGATGTCATTATTATTGGACTTATCACGTTGCCGAAAGATTTCATTTTTCATTATTTCTTCCCATGTAAATCCATATACTGTTTTGTCGAAAATCAACTTTACAGGGTCAACAATATTTTTGTTGAATTTCTTTAGGTTAAAAGATTCCAACTTATTTCCGTAGTTTTTTATTGTTGCTTCAACATGACTGCAAAAATCCGCTTCTGAAATAAATGATAAAGCCCACATTACATCCCCTCCAACCCTTCATATATTTTTCTGGCTACTTCGTAAGTCAACTGAACAGGTACGGCATTGCCTACTTGTTTGTACTGTTGTCCAACACTGCCACAAAACGTCCAATCATCCGGAAAGCATTGACAACGAGCATTTTCTCTTACTGTGAAGGGCCTTGCTTCTAAGGGGTGGCAACGGTCTGTTTGTTTTTGCGAAGGAGATGTCAAAACTGTTAAAGATGGTTCGTCTAAACTGAGCCTGCGAAGTATGCCAGTGCGTCCGCCTCCCATATACCAACAGCTTTTCATATAATCTTTGGCGATATCCTCTGGTATATCTCTCCAGTATCCTCCCGGCGGCACAAGTTCAAATATTTTACGCTTTTGGTCTGAATACTTAACCCCGGCACTATAGGGAACATCATTCAAAACATCACGAAGGACGAGCTTGTGTTTATGAGGCGTAGGAGTTTCTATGTACAATTTGCCAACAAGGTCATTTCGTATCCCTACCATAATAAGACGTTCCCTCTTTTGTGCCACACTATAATCCCAAGCGTTGTATACATCTGTTTTGACAGAATAACCCTCTGACTCGAAAATGTTGAGGATAGTTTTATATGTACGTCCACTATCATGTGACAACAGCCCTCTTACATTTTCAAATAAAAATACTTTTGGCTGAAGTTTCTTCAAAAATATAGCGTAATGATAAAAAAGTGTTCCTCTAGGGCGTGTAGACAATAGCAATCAAGCAATCGACTTAAAATAACCAACAGCACATGCAATATGAACGGCGGCACGGTAAGAAAGGGTGTGTTTAGCGTAACGGGTAG
>WRGY01000081.1 GCA_009786925.1 Defluviitaleaceae bacterium
CCCGCCATAAAAAAATATGGCGGGCATGTAGACAGGGTAGAAAATGTAAAAATAGCAGAAGGGCTAAGTCACTCGATTGTAATTATCAAGAAATCCATGTAACTTTTTCTTCTTCATATTTACCGCGTGGTTTTGGGTGTTCGTCCTTTTCGCCTATGGCGATTAGGCAGAAGGGGATTTCTTCGGCGGGGATGTTTAATGTTTCGCGCACTGCCTTAGACGTAGCTTCTTTTGGATAGACCCCACACCAACACGTACCCAAGCCCATTGCTTCGGCTTGCAAAAGAATACTCTGTGTTGCCGCGCCACAGTCCTGCGGATAAAAACCTTCCGGCAGATTATCGTCGCGCTCTTGGGTTTTTGGCAATGCGATGATTGCAATACAAAGCGGCGCGGTATTTAGCATTTTTGCATAGGGATGTACGTCTGCGAGTTTGTTTAACATTTCTCGGCTTGTGATTGCAATAAAACGCCACGGGCGCGTATTACACGCCGACGGTGAGAGCATGGCAGCTTCAAGCAGAGCATGGATTTGTTCTCCGGTCACTTCTGTCGATTTGTATTTACGTATGCTTCGGCGAGTCTTGATGATTTCTAATGTCATAGGGATTCTCCTTTTATAATGCAAAAAATTTCCTCAGTGAGTGGTTTATTTTTTCTAAGTCACGGTCATCCAGTACACCCAGTTTCCGTATGAGCATTGTGTGGTAAATATAATGAACTTTTGAGCAACGAGCAATTGAGGATTCTCTAAGCCCTGCTTCCTGCCAAAATTCCAGTTCGACATCAAAGATATTGCGTTTTTCATGCGTGGTTACAGGTGAGACATTTACGTCTACGTCTATGCCGGATAATTCTTCGGATAACACAATAAACGGTCGTGGCTTGTGAGATTCTTTATCATGAGCAAGCCAGACTTCTCCTTTTTTAACTTCGCGTGGTTTATGATGCTTCGATAAGGTCTCCACTATAATACGCCTCCAATATTCGCCCTTCTTCAATCAATCGCTCTATGGGTACACCTTTATCGAAGTACTCTGTGTACAAAATATCTAAAAAGTCATTGCGCTCTATATTATTCATCTTCTTCATTTCGTCGTACAACTCTTTTGCCGTCATTGAAAAACCTCCTTATGAATGCGTGGGTTTTAAATAATATAATATTACATACCAAAAGGAGAAATGTCAAAATGCGGTTACAAAAAATTTTAGCACAGGCGGGTGTGGCATCGCGGCGCAAAGCGGAGGAGCTAATTGCAGAAGGTCGTGTATGCGTAAATGGGAAAGTAGCCACTCTCGGTACAAAAGCCGACGTAACCGACAAAATTACCATCGACGGCGAACCACTCTCTGCGCCACAAAAAAAACGCTACATTATGCTGCACAAGCCGCAAGGGGTAGTGACCACCGCTCGCGACCAGTTTGACCGCTCTTGCGTGCTGGAACTCGTGCCGTCAGATGTGCGGGTTTTCCCTGTAGGGCGGCTGGACTATGATACAAGCGGATTGCTGTTTCTTACAAACGATGGCGAGTGGGCCAACGCGCTTACTCACCCTTCCTATGAGGTAGAAAAAAAATATATCGCTACGTTTTATGGCATCCCTTCGGAGCAAGCTTTAAATGCGTTCCGAGCGGGAATCGAAATCGACGGACGTTTGACTTTACCCACAAAAATAAAAATAATCGCACACGAAAAAACAATTTCTACAGCACAAATCATCATCCGCGAAGGTCGCAATCGCCAAGTCCGCAAAATGTGCGAAGCCATAGGCCACCCGCTCCTAAGCCTAAAGCGGGTAGAAATCGGCAAAATAAAACTGGCAGACCTTCCAACAGGCGAATGGCGGGAGCTAACGGAAAAAGAGGTGAAGTTATGTCTGACAAAATCCTAATCTGCGAGGACGAAGAAAACATCGTTTTTTTTATAAAGGCGGAGTTGGAGTACGAAGGTTTTGAGACAGATGTGGCATATGATGGCGAAGAAGCCATGCGTATGTTTTCCGGCGAGTACTCACTTGTACTGCTTGATATTATGTTGCCTAAAAAAAATGGACTGGAATGCTTGCGAGAGATTCGCAAAATTTCTGATATACCGGTACTCATCCTCACAGCACGGAAGGAAGTCTATGACAAGGTGGCGTTTTTGTCGGCGGGTGCGGATGACTATGTGACAAAACCCTTCGATACGATGGAGCTGATTGCTCGTATAAAAAGACATATTCAAAGGGCAAAACCACCACAAAATCTTGTGGTCAATGCGGATGCATTCTTGGCAAAAATAAGCGGAAAAGACATCCACCTCACAAAAACAGAATTTGAGGTCTTAAATTTTTTGTACACTAATACAGACAAAGTAAAAACGCGGGACGAAATCATACATGCCGTGTTTGGCGATTTCTATGGAGAGTCCAATGTCGTAGACGCAAACATAAAAAATATCCGTGCAAAAATCGCCAATATCACCGATGCAAAAATCATCGAGACAGTCCGCGGGAAGGGATATGTGATTAGAGGTGTGCCATGTTTAAACTAAAACGCGCCACGCAGTACACGCTTTTTGCTACGGGTCTTATGATTTTTTCGATTTTTTTCCTATACATTATGCTCGTGGCGGATATAAGCGCGCATTTGCGTTCCATGGGTCTAAGCTCCGACGAGTATACGGTTATGGGACCTAGGCATGCCAAGGCCGACGAATACGCCATTCGCCGCGTGATGAGAATTCTTCTGACCAATGCAGTAAAATATTCCGAAGCAGAAAAAAGAATAAAAATAACCGCTGTCCAAAACAGCGGCAAAACAGAAATCACAGTAAAAGATAATGGGATTGGCATTCCAAAAGAACATCTGACACGTATTTTCGAACGATTCTATCGTGTAGACCCATCCCGCAACAGGAAAACGGGAAGCAGTGGCCTGGGCCTGGCAATCGCACAAGAAATAATAACAGCCCATAGCGGAGAAATAAGCGCGCACAGCGATGGAAAAGGCACCGCAATCAGTTTTTATATTTCTTCATAAAACCTTCATCTTCCACACATGATTTATTCATCTTTCGGATGTCATAATAAATAAAAAAGGAGGGGTTTTATGAAATACGCAATTAGCATTTTTATTCTTTTCCCTGCGGCATTGTCGCTTCCGCTACTTCTTACCGGAGGAGGTCATCTTGGGACATTGTTTTTTTTCATTGATGTAGGCTCACTGTTCCAATTTATAATGGCCATCGGTGCGGTACTACTCGTCACTGGCGAGTTTAAGACATTTGCCGTTATCCTTAACACCTTGTTTTCGAAAAGATACCGTATCTCTGCCGAAAACAAAGAAAAAGCAGTGCGATTGCTTGAGATGTTGCCAAAGGTAGTAAATTATTCTGCGGTCTTTTATACCATCGCAGGATTTGTGTTTATGCTTGCTGATTTAAACGACTGGAGGCTGTTAGGACTGATGTTTGCTGTTATGCTAATAACACCCATGTACGCCGCCGCAATAAATTTAATACTAATACTGCCCGCCACTCATATTATAAAATCTCGAAATACCGAGGACTAGCGGATTTGCCCATTTCCAAATATAAAAAACTTAGTCGTGGTGAGTGCAGTCAGCCCCATAGGCCCGCGGGCGTGTAGCTTTTGTGTGCTAATTCCAACCTCTGCACCAAGTCCAAACTCTTCACCGTCGGTAAAACGCGTGGACGCATTAACAAAAACTGCGGCAGCGTCCACCAGATTTACAAAGTCATGTGCATTGGTATAACTTTCTGTCAGGATGGCCTCCGTATGCCCCGAAGAATGCTCACTGATATGAGAGATGGCCGCGTCCATATCGGTGACGACTTTTACGCCGATGACCATGTCCAAAAATTCTGTATACCAATCATCATCTGTGGCCGATTTTGCTTGCGAAAATGCGGCACAAGTTGGCTCATCGCCTCGGATTTCTACACCCGCGCCATATAGCGCGCCACAGATGTTCGGCAAAAACTCATCCGCGATTTTTTCGTGGATGAGTAATTTTTCGCAAGCATTACATACACTTGGGCGTTGTGTCTTTGCATTTAAAATAATATCCACGGCTTTTTTCAAATCAGCCGATTCGTCCACAAATATATGGCAGTTGCCCGTACCTGTTTCTATTACGGGGATTGTGCTGTGTTCTACGGCACTTGCAATAAGACCGGCTCCGCCCCGCGGAATCAACACGTCGATATATTTATTTAGCCGCATAAATTCCGTCGCAACCTCACGCGATGTATCCTCGACCAGTTGCAAAATTTCTCTCGGATGACCCAGTCGCTCCGCCTCGTCTTGGATTATCTTGACCAAGGCGATGTTGGAATGTATAGCCTCGCGCGACCCACGCAAAATACATGCATTGCCCGCCTTAAAGCAGAGCGCGAAAGAATCCGTAGTCACATTTGGCCTGGCCTCATAAATCATGCCGACCACACCGATAGGCACACGTTTTTCGCCAATCTTCAGTCCGCTTGGCATGGTTTTCATATAGAGTGTTTCGCCGGTGGGGTCACTCTGCCCGGCTACCTTTCTAATTCCCTGCGCCAAACCTTCAATCCTCTGTGTGTCTAGTCTCAATCTGTCATTAAAAGCCGCCCTTGCAGGGTCAGCCGCCGCCATATCTTTGGCATTCTCTGCCAAGATATACTCGGCATTGGCTTCCAAAGAATCGGCACAGCTACGCAAAAGTGCATCTTTGTCCGATGCACCAAGCCTACGTATATATCCGGAAACATTCTTAGCCTTTTTCCCTAAAGAAATCAAGTCATACATGTAAAAAGCGTCCCTTCGTTTTCGCCTGAAAAAATGCGCAATAAAATTGTGGGGTCCTCGCCGGAGGCAATCACTGTATCTATATTATGCTGTAATGCGATTTTTGCGGCATCCAACTTTGTTGTCATGCCACCCGTACCTAAGGATGAGCCGCTACCACCTGCCGCGGCTTCCATTGCGGGTGTTATTTCGTTTACTTCGTGAAAGAGAATCGCCTTAGGATGTGTTTTTGGGTCTTTGTTATACAGCCCCTCAATATCGGATAGGATTACAAGCAGACCGCTTTCCGAGAAGGCGGCCACATGGGCAGAAAGATTATCATTGTCACTAAATTCCGTAAGTTCGTCGGTGGCTATTGTGTCATTTGCATTTACAATGGGTACGACACCCATCGCCAAAAGCTGTTTTACGGTGTTTTGCGCATTTTCACGCCTTTGTTTATTATCAACGCAGTCACGAGTGAGCAAGATTTGTGCCGCGTTACGGTTATATGTTTGCAAAAATCGTTGGTAGATTTGCATGAGCATGGCCTGGCCTACGGCAGAGGCGGCCTGACGGCCGATGATGTCTCGTGGGCGTTGTTCCATACCGAGGCTGTTCGCGCCTACCCCGATTGCGCCACTGGTGACAAGGATGATTTCCTTGCCTTGATTATAAAGGTCAGCAAGCACCCAGCAAAGTTTTTCGATTCTTTGCAGGTTTAATGTCCCATTTGGATAAGTAAGCGATGTTGTGCCGATTTTCACAACAGCGCGTTTGTGTTGCCCAAGTTGCGCCCTTGCAGGTGTTGCATTCACATATATCAGTCCCTTGGTTTCATTGTAGGAAAGAATATCACGTCGCGTATAGATGCGGCGTTTGTGAGCAACATGATTAGCCGCTCGATGCCGATGCCCATACCGCCTGTGGGTGGCATACCGTATTCTACGGCAGTGAGGAAATCCTCATCAGTCATATTTGCCTCATCGTCGCCGGCTTTGCGCAACTCTTCTTGGTGTTTAAAGCGAGCGCGTTGGTCGATGGGGTCGTTAAGTTCAGAATATGCATTTGCCATCTCTCGTCCTGCAATAAACAACTCAAAGCGTTCTGTATAGTCCGGATTGCCCGGAATCCGCTTTGTAAGCGGAGAAATTTCTACAGGATAGTCGAGAAGAAACGTCGGCTGTATAAGATGTTTTTCGGCAAATTCTTCAAAGAAAAGCGAAAGGATGTCGCCCTTGCCATGATGTGGTTCAAATTTAACATGATGTGTTTTTGCAACTTCGCGTGCGGCTTCGAGGGTTTTGATGTCAGAAAAATCCACGCCTGCATATTGTTTTACAGCATCCACCATGGTGAGCCGCAAAAAGGGCTTGCCGAGGTCGATTTCGAAGTCACCATAAGTGATTTTTGCGGTACCGTTGATTTTTTCACAAACGGTTTTGATTAGTGACTCTGCAAGCTCCATCATGCCGTGATAGTCGGTGTATGCCTCATAGAGTTCCAGCATAACAAACTCGGGGTTATGTCTGATGCTTATGCCTTCGTTTCTAAAAACCTTGCTAAGCTCATAAACGCGCTCCAATCCGCCTACAATAAGTCGTTTTAGCGGGAGTTCCAATGCAATGCGCAGATACATCTGCATGTCCAATGTGTTATGAAACGTCTCAAAGGGACGTGCCGCCGCGCCGCTTGGTATGGTCTGCAAAACAGGCGTATCCACCTCAAGATAGCCGCGATTATCCAAAAACGCACGGATTTCTTTGATGATTTGTGTGCGCTTTATAAATGTTTCTTTGACTTCGGGATTAACAATCAAGTCTACATAACGCTGGCGATAACGTGCATCTGTGTCACGCAGACCATGGAATTTTTCGGGAAGGGGCTGCAATGCCTTGGCCAAAAGTGTAACCTCTGTGGCCTTTACAGAGTCCTCTCCCTTTTGCGTACGAAAAACCGTACCCTGTACACCCACTATATCGCCAATATCAAATTGTTTAAATCTCGAATAATCTTCTTCGCCAATCGCATCACGAGCTACATATGACTGAATCCGGCCGTCGCGGTCCTGTATATCAATAAAAGAAGCCTTGCCCATCACACGCTTAGTCATGATACGTCCGGCAATCCCTACAGGTTTGCCTTCATATTTTTCAAAATTGTCGTGTATTTCTGCACTATGTGCAGTTACGCTGTATTTTACATGCGTAAAAGGGTCAAGCCCCGCAGTTTGCAGGGCTTCCAGTTTTTCTCGCCTAACGCGAAGCTGTTCATGTTCGTCCATATCTTACTCCTTACGCTATTTGCAAAACTTTATACTGCAAGGTTCCCTGCGGAGCGTCCACGGTAATTGTATCGCCGCATTTTTTAGAAAGCAAAGCCATACCAAGCGGAGACTCATTAGAAATCCTGCCACCCATGGGGTCAGATTCTGTAGAGCCTACGATTAGATACTCTTGTTCCTCATTATATTCCATGTCAAGAATGCGCACCTTGCTGCCCACGCTCACACTGTCTGTGTCAATATCTTCTTCATCTATGACTTCTGCATTGCGGAGGATTTTTTCTACCAAAGCAATGCGGGCTTCGATTTCGGCTTGTTCATCTTTTGCCGCGTCATATTCTGCATTTTCAGAAAGGTCGCCCTGCCCGCGGGCTTCCTTAATCTTTGCAGCCACATCTTTGCGGCGCACAACTTTTAACTCATGCAGTTCTTCTTCGAGCTTTTTAAGCCCCTCGTATGTGATAACAGTCTTTTTGTCTGCCATAGATGATTTCCTCCATAAATAAGTATAAAGCCGGCGCAAGCCGACTCAGGTTGTTGTATTCCAACAATCAGGCATTATACCTGCTAAACTTTAAAATGTCAAATGCAGCGAAACAATACGTAGATGTTTTGGTCAAAACCGCTCAAGCCCGCATTATATGCGAAGGTGACAAGTCTCGTCTGTGACCCACTTTCATGACCCAGATAGTAAAGACATTATCTTGAATATCTGTATACATTATATCCTGTCGTCTATATTTCGTAAAGTTTTCATCCAATCCTTTTGGGTCAGACGGTACTTGACAGGTCACTAGATAAGAGTGCGCTCGCCAACCCACTCTTATCTGCTTTGACGATGATATTCCGCCTTGTTATAATGATTATAGTATCTATGAGGAGAAAACATTATGAATAAAATATTATTGTTTGAAGAATTGTCTATGAACGGACACCCTGCTCTTCAAACACAATTTTATGACGGTTGGGTGTTGCGTTTTGCAAATGGCTATACGAAACGAGCGAACTCAATCAACCCGCTTTATCCATCTGCCATCAACTTGGAAACGAAAATAGCCGAATGTGAAAAGCGTTACTCCACGTATGATTTGCCCATTATTTACAAGCTGACTGATGCGGCAGACCCTAACCTTGACAAGTTGCTTTCCGAACAAGGCTATACTATTACTGATGATTCATCGTATGTTATGGAAATGGATTTGCAGAGCAGGGACTTCAGCATGGGTGATTGCGAATTGACAAACCATATTGATAATGTTTGGCTGGATTCGTATTTTGAATTTGCTGAATATACCGACAAGGTAAAAATAATGACGGCTCGGCAAATCTTTGAAAATACAAAAGTCGCCGCAATATGTGGGCGCATTGTCAAATCTGGCGTACCCGTAGCCTTCGGCGTAGCGGTTATCGAGCGAGGTTTTGTGGGTTTCTTAGATATTGTTGTTAATAAAATGCAACGGGGCAAGGGTTATGGGCTGGAAATATGCCAGTCTCTATTATCATCATCAAAAGACCTCGGTGCGCATACTGCTTATTTGCAAGTAGTGCAAAACAATAATATCGCCGTAAACTTATACAATAAAATTGGCTATAAAACCATATACTCATATTGGTATCGTGTGAAGAATTTTTGCTACTGATGCGGATTTCAAATTAATCCGCTATACCATCGAGAGGTGTAATAAAAAATGAGCAAACGTCAAAGTATTAGAAAAGCAAGTATCATTGGAATATTTTTTACATTTCCTGTTACAATTGCATTGATGTCGCCGGCTATGCCGATTATTTATGGATTTTATGGAATTGTTGTTGGCGCAACCATTATGTTCTTGTTGCATTTTTTTATTGCCCTGTTCCTTGGTAGGGTTTTTTGTGGGTATGTATGTCCGGGAGGTGGAATGAGTGAGTGCTTAATGCAAATTAATAATGAAGGGATAAAAAATGGGAAACTGAGGGTCATAAAATATATCTTATGGATATTTTTAATCATTGCTACGATTACATCTTTTATATGGTCGGGCGGTATAAGTTATATTGATTTTTTTGCCGGCCTTGAAGATGGATGGATATTTTTACTTGCCCCTTATCGTTATGTTATTTACTTTGGTGTTCTTTTGGGTGCGCTAGTGTTTCAACTGCTGCTGGGTAAGCGCAGTTTTTGTCAATATGCTTGCTGGATAGCACCATTTATGATTGTAGGAACGAGGGTATCTGATTGGCTAAGATTGCCGAGGCTACGACTAAAGTCAAATAAGGATAGCTGCAATGGGTGCAATCTATGCTCAAAAAAATGCCCTATGAGTTTAGATGTGAAAATGATGGTTAATAACTCAGATATGAAAAATGCTGAATGTATATTGTGTGGAGAATGCATTGACATCTGCCCTGAAAAATCTATTTCATATGCTTTCAAAAACAAATGATGTTTTGGCTTGAACCGCTCAAGCCCGCATTATATGCGAAAGTGACAAGTTATATAAAGGAGAAGAGCATTATGCATATAGCCAATAATATTTTGAGACGTAGCTTGCAAAATGTATATTTTTTTGTGGGTACTGCATGTGGCGGCAAAACTACAATGGGCAGGGAACTATCTAAAAAGTATGGATTCACATATTATAGCGACAACTGGAATGAGCCCAACTGGAAAGAATGGGAATCTATAATTGATGAAAAATATCAGCCTTATTCACACAATGGCGGAAAGCCTTTTAGTAATGAAGAATATTTCAGCAGGTCTGTTGAGGAATTTTATGCTGACAGCAAAAGTGAAAAGAGCCAAGCCGCCAATATGGAAAATATAGCATTTTCCATAATTGAAATCATCAAATTGGCGCATAAGAATACTGTTGTAGCGGATATTTGGATAGAAAATTTTGATTTTCTTATGGAAATCTCTGATTACAGCAGAATAGCTTGTTTGCTGGCTCCAGGCGAGTTGATAATCCGTGATTATTATCAACGTGACGACCATATGGATTTTACAAGGGCTATCCAATCGTTAGAAAATTCTGAGCAAAAATTTGAAGTGCAAAACGAATTGTTTAGAATAGGCGCGAAAGAAATGGCTGAAAAAGCTAAAAATCATAACCTGTTCAGCATAATGAGAAGCGAAGAAAGCACAATTGAAAACACTTTAAAGTTGTTAGAAAACCACTTCTGCTTGATAGCAGATAAAAAATAAAACTCCACCGGCTAAAAGGTCGTCCTCACAAACCTCAATCCCATGTAGTCATAAAAGAACACACCATCTTCGTATTGCAGTACGATGCCGGTATCCATAGGGTGGAGTATAGTCAGTGTCATGCCCGGCAACATAGTTAGCATTTCACTTTCGCTATATGCAAAACCATCATCTGTCACCCCAAATCTTGTGCTTGGGCGTATAAATACATAAAAATCACGCGCCTTGTATGCTACAAATGTGAATCCATACCAGTTTTCCATAAAGTCGTCATCAGGGATAAACTGCGACTCGTCTACCCTAAAAGCAGAGACAGCATAACGATTAACGCCCTGTACAAAGGATACTCCGCCTTCATCGTCGCCAAAAATCCAAAACGGTATGCCGATTTCCGTAGAAAAATGTCCGTCACTCATAGGCACAAGTTCAACGTTTAGCCCCTGCGCAGGAATCCGCAAGAAGAGTTGCCCATCAATAAAATCAACAAAAAAATGTTGCAATGCCGTAACAAAAAGCCCGGAGAGTGCTTCCATTTCTTCTGCTGACATTTCTACGGGTACGGCTTCCGGGTCAACATGGCTAATCGGCTCAAACACGCCGCCTGCCTCTGTTACAGCAGTGGCTAAAACAGCACCTGCGATGGCTTCGTTAAAGCCCTGTGAAATGGTGCTGTTGCTCGCAGAAAACACACCCACCCCATGTTCTCTATCCAAAAACATAGCCGCAAAGTTATATATCATGCCGCCGTTATGCCCGACTACGGTGTAGCCACTGCCTGTAGGGTCGCCCATAAAAGCAATACCAAGGCCATAGTGGCCTTCGCCTGTCTGGTCTGTAAACATCATGTCAATGCTTGCGGGTGACAAAATCTGCTGTCCGTTGTAGTATCCGTTTTGTAAAAACATTGTCATAAGGCTGACCATTTCATTTGCGGTAGAAAACATCGTACCCGTGGGCAGAGGATTCCAGTATTGGAACTCACGAGGCATACCCACCATCGTATATGGCTGTGCAATATGCGCACTAAGCTCTGATGTCAATACATAGGATGTGCGCGTAAGCCCCATCGGTAAAAACACATAATCCAGCATATGCTGATTAAATCCTTCGAAATAATTATCATGCCCTGCCAGATGAGCCACCAAGATGCCCAAAACGACAAAGCCCGTGTTGGCGTATTGGAATGCCGTGCCTTCTTCCGTTACCATATAAAAGTCGGCAAATCTATCCAAGAAATTGTTCATATAATCCTGATAATGCCCGCCATATGTGATAAACCCATGCCCCATATCATTCGGATAAATGCCGGAAGTATGAGAAAGCAACATCCTGGCAGTTATATTTCTGTAGTCACCCTGTCCGTCCGCATTCGACAATATACTAAACGCGGGCAGATACTCAACGATGGGTGTATCAAGGTCGAGCAAACCCTGCTCCACCATTTGCATAACAGCTATAGCAGTAAAGGTCTTGCCTATCGAGCCTAGGTGGAAAATCGTATCCGCATCCGTTTCATCGCTAATAGTAGTAGTATAATTAAATCCCATATTAGCGTCCACGATGGCAAAGCTAAAATCCGGCACTTGGGCAACATCCATAAGATGAGCCGCCATAGCTCGGAATGTGGTAATCGCTAAATTATGCTCGGTATCCTCCACAGTTATACCCATCAAAGCCAGAGACAAGCTTGCCAAGTCGTCCGCCTCAATCAAAGCTACTCCATCTTTTATAGATATAGGATAGCTAAGTTCCATCGCCTCACCATTTACCAGCGCGTTCCTGCTGTCTGCTTCCAGGATAATCTCGCCACCCATGACTTCTATTTCAATAATGCGGTTGTCATCGTCCCATGTGACCACAGCTCCCGCCGCCTCAAAAACATCCCTAACAGGCTCTGCCGCAAGCAGGCCTACAGCCGACCCCATAAAAAGTGATAATGCTAAAACCATCGCAGTGATTCTTTTTACAAAAATTCTTGTCATGTTAAATCTCTCCTTATGTGTTTTTTACACGAAAAAAGAGCAGCTTCTTTTTGAGATAGCTGCTCTCATGCATTAATCAAATTGTCTTGTCATCTGTGCATATAGCATATCTGCTAATCCAAATCCACCTTGTGCTGCGGCTTTGTCGGAAATTACTTCATCCAGCATTTCTGTAAAAATGCGTTCGGCATTGCCTCTGGGGATGAATCCGTCCTCGTCAAAGTTTACATTTCTCATCTGTGTAAACATCATGTTAAGAAAGTAAGACTCAAACATCTCGGCGGCTTGTCGGATTTGTGCGCGTTCTTGTTCCTCGATGGTGCCACGTTCTTCTTCCAGCATCCTGTCCAAAATCGCTTGGAATTGGCTAAACTCATTTTCGCGGTTTTGTACCTGCATAATCGCGGCACGCGAGTCTACTGTAGAAGAAAGTATATTAGAAATTTCCATTAAATTTTACCTCCTACCTTACGAGCTGATTGGCTGTTTGCAGCATTTCGTTGGATGTGGTGATGCCGCGTGAGTTTGTATCAAAGGCGCGTTGTGCGGTTATCATGCCAATCATTTCTTCGGCGATGGATACGTTTGACATTTCCAGATAGCCTTGGATGAGGCGGCTTATGCGGCCTGTTTCGCCGTCTGCTTCAGAAAGTGGTGCGCCGGAAGCAACTGTTTCTTGGAAGAGGTTGCCACCTATGCCTTCGAGACCGTTGGGGTTAGGGAATTGTACAAGGCGTATTTGGAAGCCTAAGTCAACAAAACCCTCTGCCGCAGTGGTTGCAAAAAGCATTCCTTCATATGAGATAGAAATATCCGAGGCAGAAACGCCTTCCGGGATAATAATCTCGTCGCCGTCCACGCTCATTACATGGAATCCGGAAGAGGTAGTAAGCACCAAAGTCCCATCATCGACAGGCATCAAATGGAATGACCCATCACGAGTATATCTGTACTCACCAAAGTTTGTGCGGATTTCGAAAAATCCCGCGCCTTCTACGGCAAAGTCTACAGGACGGTCTGTACGTTGCAGGGAGCCTTGCGTAAAAATACGTGTGGTGGCGGCAGGACGCACACCATGGCCTACTTGTAGGTTGACAGGACGACCTGTCATGTTAACCGGGTCAAGGTCTGCGCGTTGCATTGTTTCATACAGCAGGGTTTTGAACTCTAAACGCTCGCGTTTAAAGCCCGTGGTGTTTACGTTTGCGATGTTGTTTGTGACGGTATCAATTTTTAACATTTGTGCGGTCATGCCTGACGCTGATGTCCATAAAGAACGCATCATGGTGAGATTCCCCCTATACTATTGTCTGCGTGCAATGTCATTTACGGCGCGTTGCAAGGTGCCGTCTTGGATGGTTAACATACGCGCATTTGTCTCGTATGCGCGAGAAGTTGTTATCATTTGTACCATTTCTTGTACGATGTTTACGTTGGAACCTTCAAGGAAACCTTGGACTACACTGCCCTCGAAGGGGATTTCTGTACCAGGGGTATGCTCACCCGCACGGAAAAAGTTGTCGTTCATTTTTTGCAAGCTGTGCAAGCCGTCGCGGTCAAAGTTTGCGAAACGCAAAGTGGCGACATACTCGCTGTTTACATATATTCGCCCCTGCTCATTGATGACGATGTAGCCCTCGGGAAGGGTGATGTCGCCGTTTATGCCCTGTACACGACCGCCTTCGGGAGTGAGCAACATTCCGTTGGCCATGGTAAAGGCACCGTCGCGGGTAAAGAGTTCTTCTCCGTTTAGGTTAACAACAAAGAAGCCATTCCCTGCCAGTGCCAAATCGAGTGTATTTCCTGTTTCTTGGAATGCTCCTTGTGAAAAATCTGCAAACACATCATCAACAAAAACGCCCGGATTTAACGCGCCTATGCCCCATTGTTGAAACATCCTAAGGCCGGGGTCGTTAATCCTTGCCATCATCATATCGGAAAATTGATGTGAAACAACGTGGTCACGTTTATACCCTGTGGTGTTTACGTTTGCCATGTTGTTTGTGGTGATGTCCATACGCTGCATGTTTGTAATCATGCCCAGCGCGGATGTGTAAAGACCTCTAATCATCGCTATCTTCCTTTGCGGCTATCAAGTGGGTTTATTTTGCCCATCGCCAAATATTCGATATATTTACCCGTTCCCACAGCTACACAAGAAACCGCGTCCTCTGCTACTATGGTATTTATGCCTGTTTTCTCGCTGATTAGTTTGTCGAGGCCGTATAGGAGGCCGCCGCCGCCTGTCATCACTATGCCCCTGTCATATATATCGGAGGCAAGCTCCGGTGGTGTTTTTTCTAATACTGTGTGTACTGCGTCCACTACTGCGGATACAGACTCCTGCAAGGCTTCTTGCATTTCTTCTGACGTTACGGATATGTTTTTGGGTAAACCTGTCACCAGATTGCGCCCACGTACTTCAAGACTGATAGAAGCAGGGCGAGCATAGGCTGTGCCTACGCTTATTTTTAACTCTTCGGCAGAACGTTCGCCGATTAAAATATTATGTTTTTTGCGCATGTAGCGGATAATCGCCTCATCAAAATGGTCGCCTGCGGTTTTTATTGATTGGCTGACTACTGTATCTCCGAGAGAAATGACAGCAACATCGGTAGTGCCGCCTCCGATGTCCACGACCATACTACCACATGCCCGTGATATGTCAATGCCCGCGCCTATTGCAGCGGCTATGGGTTCTTCTATTATATAAACTTGACGCGCACCCGCTTGCAATGCCGCGTCTTTTACTGCTCGGCGTTCTACTTCCGTTACATTGGACGGAACGCAGATGGCTATGCGTGGCTTGCGCATTAGGGGGCGGCCTATTGCTTTATTGATAAAATATTTAAGCATTTTTTCTGTTATGTGATAATCAGAAATTACGCCCTCGCGCATAGGGCGTACCGCTGAGATATTGCCGGGTGTGCGACCCAGCATACTGCGAGCCTCTTCTCCCACGGCAAGGATTTTATTTGAACTTTTGTCAATGGCCACTACAGAGGGTTCTGTGAGTACTGTACCCTGACCCTTTATATATACCAAAATCGAAGCAGTACCTAAATCTATTCCAATATCTGTACCCAGCATTTACAAACTCCTTCATAATAAGTAGAGGACGACACAATGGAGTATTATAGCGTATTTGGTGGGGGCGTGTCAATTTCTATATCCTTGATAATATTGGTTTTGCGAAGCAACCATACAATCACAAGTGTAATCGGGAAAGCCATCCATGATGCAAGCCAAAAACTCATGACTATACCCATCCCCATCAAAACTACAGAAAAGGCATAGTACATCATATTAAATATTATATCGGCAGAATATTTCTTTTTGCGTATATAATAAATAAAATTTATTGCACAAATAATAAGCCATGACAAAGGGAACGCAATCCAGGTCCCTGTTATAGCTTCGCCAATGAGTCCGCATATTAAAACAAACACTTGTAGCCACGGTGTTTTTATTTCATCCTCTACGCCGCGTTTTTTCTTTAGAATCGGCAGAAGAAAAAGAAATAAAATAAAAGTAATGGGTCCTGCCAGCCAAGATATATACATAGCGCCAAACAAAATGGCGGAGTACAACATGATGGTAGTAATTACCATGTAAATAGCGTCCTCAAGGAGAGACTCGAATGTATGTGTAAACAATGAGCCTTTGTATCCGCCGTCTGTCCTGGCTACATATGCATCTTTGCAAAAGCAGATGGCAGTGGTAGCAATAAATAATAACGGTGACAATGTACGTAGTTCATTTAATGTCCATCCTCGTTCGCCGTGTTCTAATTGCTCCACCATGTTGTATACCACTTCGTTTATATCTCCGGGGAAGATTTCTATGCCAAATAGTGATTTCAATAGTTCGGGCAGTACTAATAATACAACTACAATAACCCCCGTGATGGTAAATGCATAATCTTCAAACTCCCACACTGTTTAGCACCCTGCCATGTTTTGCAACATATCTTCATAGTTGTCGCGGCGGCGGATTAGCTTTGGCTTGCTGTCGAGTTGGATTAGCACCTCAGCGGGGCGGGCGCGGTGATTGTATACACAGCTCATGGAGTAGCCATACGCGCCGGTGTCCATTACGCCAACCACA
>WRGY01000082.1 GCA_009786925.1 Defluviitaleaceae bacterium
CAAGGCAGACTATCTGCCACATGCAAAGCGGCTTGTGGATAGCAAAATGGCGTATTATTGCTTTTGCGATAAGGACAGGCTTGATGGATTGGCGGACGAACGCGGTCTAAAAAAATACGACAGACACTGCGCATCCCTTTCTAAAGAAGAGGTAAACAGCAAGCTGGGAAGCACTCCATATGTAATACGACAGCTAATCCCTGAAGGCAAAACTACTTTTCATGATGAGGTTTTTGGCGATATTACCATCGAAAATAGTGAGATGGAGGACCAAATTCTTATAAAATCCGACGGAATGCCCACATACAATTTTGCTAATGTCATAGATGACCACGCGATGGCGATTACGCATGTGGTGCGAGGCAGCGAATATCTTACATCCACCCCAAAGTATAAACTTTTGTACGAGGCATTGGGATGGGATATACCGATTTTTGTGCATTTACCACTTTTACAAAACGAGCATGGGCAAAAGATTTCTAAACGACACGGTGACGCTTCTATCCCACAGCTTTTGGAGCAGGGTTTTTTGCCCGAGGCGATTGTAAACTACGCGGCTCTGCTAGGCTGGAGTCCTTCTGACAACCGCGAAATATTTACATTATCCGAGTTGGAAAAAGTGTTTGAGATGAAAAACATAAGCAAATCGCCGTCAGCGGTAGATTTGAATAAGCTCAAATGGGTAAACGGCGAGCATATAAAAGCGTTGCCGACAGAAGAGTTTTACAACCTCGCATTGCCGTATTTAAAAGAAAGGGTCAAAAATGCGGACTATGCCGCTCTGGCAAAGATAACACAGTCTCGTGTGACTTTTGCAAAAGAATGTGCAGAGCTTGTAGATTTTATTGACGAACTCCCGGATTATGACATTGAACTCTACACCCACAAAAAAATGAAAACCAATCCCGAAATAGCAAAACAGAGTCTCGGACTTTCGCTCACGGCATTACAGTCACTTTCGGACTGGAATCACGACGCGCTTTTTGCTACAGTATCAAACATCGCAGAGACCAATGGGCTAAAAAACGGACAAGTACTTTGGCCTATCCGTACCGCTCTCTCCGGCAAGGCAACGACCCCCTGCGGTGCTACAGAAATATGCGAGCTTCTCGGCAAAGATGAAACACTAAGGCGGATAGAAATTGGACTGGAAAAACTTTAAGCCAAACATTTGGATGTTGTTAGCGGCGGGTTTTCTAATCCGCCTGTTTGCGTTTCTTTTTATTGATTTTGCATTTGAAAATGATGTGTTGACGTTTCAGCATTGGGCGCGCAGACTTTTTGACGGCGGGTTTGCAAATTTTTACTGCGACGACTTTTTTTCGGATTATCCGCCTGTATATATGTATGTTTTATATGTAATCGGTGCTTTTGCCGATACGCCTATTTTTCGCTTTCTAACATTTTTGCCTGCGATTCTTTGCGACCTTGGGATTGGGCTTGTTATTTATAAAATGATGGGCAAAAAACCATGGGTCGTAACGTCTTGGATTTTCAATCCTTCTATTATCATGATTTCTGCTGTTTGGGGACAGGTTGAGTCTGTTTTCTTGTTAATGCTTCTTGTTTCGCTGTATTTTATGCGAGATAAGAAGCTTTTACTTTCCTATGTTTTTTTCGGGCTTGCCATCATGACAAAGCCGCAATCGCTTTTTCTCGGGCCTGTTTATTTATACTCCGCACTCGAAAACAAGCCCAGTTTTAGCTCTGTACGGTCTCTTGCGCTTGCCATCTGTGCGGGCATTGGTACGATGGTACTTGTTTCTTTGCCGTTTGGGCTTACGACCACATTTAATCAAATGATATATGGCATGGGCTTGTATAATCACGCCTCGGTAAATGCATTTAATTTTTGGGCTTTGGTAGGCGGAAACTGGCTACCTTTAGAAGGAGCTTTGAGCGTTGCGGGCGTGATTATTGCGATTGTGATTATCGTCGCCGCGCTTGTTGCTTTGCATGTGGACAAAACAAAGCATGAGGGTAGACATTTTTATCTTATTGTCGCTGCGATTTTTATTGTGATTTTTACGTTTTCTGTGCGTATGCATGAGCGTTATTTATTCCCCGGATTATTGTTTATTCTCATATATTATATGGAGAGTCGTGATAGGCGTGGGCTTGTTTTGTATTGGGCTTTTTCATCTGTGTTTTTTATAAATTGCTTAGAAATTTTGAGATGGGCTAACGGTGGTTATAATTGGGCTATTATAAACAACTCTTCGATTTATGTAATATCTCTAATTACTGTTGTTTTGGCCGTCACGCTTATTGTTACGATTGTCAGGAGTCTGTGCGGATGTGAAAATGAGGCAAAAGAGGGTGATAGCCTAAAAAACCCACCCCGCATGAAGGGGCGAGACTGGGCATGTATCTCTGCTTTGGTCGCGGTATATAGCGTGTTGGCGTTTGTGCGTCTTGGGGATATACGCACCCCACAGACTACATGGGTCTCTGATGGTGAATTTGTGCATGTTCATTTAGGCGGGGATTTCTTTGGCGAGGACGCAGGCGTTACATATGTTTCCGGATTCCAGTATTTGATGGGTGCGCGTCATAATATCCCATTCAGTCTCCATGCCTCTGTTGACGGATACGAATGGGAACTTGTTTATTCTGCAACCGGTGGTGATGTTTTTGCTTGGCATTACGCGCCTCTTAGTTTTTATGCGCGATTTATTGCAATCGGGGCAGGGGAGGGGTTGCGATTGCAGGAGGTCGCATTCCGAGGTGCAGATGGAGAAATTTTGCCTGTGGCACGCGCAAGTGAGTCGTTGCTTTTTGACGAACAGCATCTTGTACCGGAAAGTCGAAATTTTATGAACAGTACCTATTTTGACGAAATCTACCACCCCCGCACAGGTTATGAATTTTTGCATGGTCTTACTGTTTTTGAAACAACACATCCGCCTCTGGGTAAGGTTTTTATGTCTTGGAGTATTGATGCATTCGGCATGACACCATTTGCTTGGCGTTTGCCCGGTACACTCTTTGGGATTTTTATGATTCCGCTTCTCTATGCCTTCGCACGTATGATTTTACGCTCCAACAATTTTGCACTTTTTGCGGCATTTATTTTTACATTCGATTTTATGCTTTTTTCTCATACTCGGCTTGCTACTATTGATACATTTGTTACGTTTTTTGTGCTGGCGATGTATTTTTTCATGTATTTATATACACGGCGGGCTAGTGAACACTCACTTGCTAAGTCTCTTGTACTGCTTGCACTTTGTGGAGCGGCGATGGGGCTTGCTATTGCCTCAAAGTGGCAGGGGCTGTATGGAGCGTTAGGCTTGCCGATTTTATTTTTCCCTGCATTGTACAAAGTTTATTTGCTCGATAAGCGGAAGGCTTGGACAATCTTTTATTATTGTTTTGCATTTTTTATCGCGTTGCCGCTGGTTATTTATATGCTTTCGTACATCCCCTTTATTAATGCGCAGGGTGGGGGAATACGTGCGATTTGGGATAATCAGGTGCTAATGCTACGGTATCATTCGATATATGTGTTGGCACATGTACATCATTCTTTTGCCTCGCCATGGTGGTCATGGCCGTTTATACAAGTGCCACTCTGGCAGTATCAGACGGTTATTTCGGCTACCATGCGGCAGGGCATGAGTTCTATGGGCAATCCTACGGTGTGGTGGTTTGGGGTTTTTGCAATAGGATTTGCCATTTTTACTCTGGCAAAAAAACGACGCAACGAATCTGATACCATATTCCTACTTCTGGCGTATGCAGTAAATTTCCTGCCTTGGATTTTTGTCACGCGGCTTACTTTTATATATCATTATTTTCCGAGTGTGCCGTTTATGGTGATTTTGATTGCATTGTTTTTTAAAAAATATGTACGGCGCGACTATTTATCCTTTGCTTATGCAGCTGTAGTATTTGCGTTGTTTGTTTTGTTTTATCCAGTTCTTTCGGGTATGCCCGTTAATGTAGGCTTTGTCGAGTATTTACGATGGCTCCCGCGATGGGTTTTTGTATAAAAACCCAAATCATCAGTTTTGACCAAAACATCTACGGCGGCCTTATCTTTTTGGATTGTCCGAAAACTTCCGCAACTAAAAAAACAAAGGGTGCTGTCTTGTTTTTCTTAGCAAGACAGCACCTTTGTTTTACAAGGTTGTTGCAGACGTTAAATGATAGAGGCTTTCGAAACGGTATCCCATGTCTTTGCATTTTGTCAACAGCTCATCCAGTATGTCGGCATTTGTTTTTGAGATATTGTGCAATAGGATAATCGCGCCCGGGTGAGTGCGTGGTATTAGCTTTGAGAATGCCTCCTCACGGCTGGGCTGGTTATCGCGTTCCCAGTCTTTGTATGCCGTAGACCAAAACATCGTTTTATAACCAAGCTCCTGTGCGTTCTTTAGGTTTTGCTCATTATAGATGCCTCGCGGCGGGCGATAGAATTTCGGAATATCTTCGCCTGTCAGATTTTTGTAGATTTCTTCTACGCCATGCAGTTCTTTTGCAAATTCTTCTTTGCTTGCTATTTTGCTCATATCAGGATGAGTCATTGTGTGGTTTGCCACTATATGGCCTTCTTCTATCATGCGCGTAACAAGCTGTGGATAATCACGGATGTATGTGCCTACCAAAAAAAATGCCGCCGGCACTTCATGTTTTTTTAGCACATCCAACATCCCTGCCGTCAAATCTATTTCATATCCCGCATCAAAGGTGAGATACAACACCTTATCATCTTCGCTCCCTATAAAATACGCATCAAACTGCAACAAATGTTCTGCCGTTGCGTTTGTCTCGGGTCTTCCTCCGTCTTTTGGAAAGTAAACTCCCCAACTTTCGGCAAATACTGCATTTGAAAATAAAATTATACACACAAGGGTACATATAAATTTTTTCATAAAAAAATCACCTCACAATGTATTCTGCATTTTTAGGTGACTTTTATAATAGGAATTTTTGTTAAAACAAACAAGCGACAAATGTATTGTTATGGAAACGATTGATGGCTTTATCATTAAATGTGGTAGTCGGACAGATTTCGCCACCCGAATATGCCATAAACGAAGGCAATGTATTTCCAAGTTTAAAATTTACCAAATCGAGTTCTTCTGTTGGTTTGTCGCCCATGGTTAAACATCGTGACAAACATGAGTATATTAGCACTCCACTTGCCTCACTTGCTTCTTTTAAAAACTTGTCTACTTTAGCACCTGTAGAATTTAAAATATCGTCTTTTTCATTTATTGCAACGTGGAGTGTGCTACCCTCTTGTATAGAGCCGTTGCATTGTACATGCTTAGAAGGGGTTAGGCTAAACGCTTGTTTCGCAACCATCGGTGTATTGTCATGATAATCTATCAAAAACGGCATGGTAAGCATAGACTCTACGGAGTCAAAAACTTTCATAATCCCTAAACCTTCAAAAAATTCAAATGCAGGTCGTGAGTCAAGTTCCATGATAGTCGAGCCTTTACTTTTTGTGACTTTTGCACTTTTGTCAAACATTTTATCATGTAAAATGTTTGATACATAAAATTTGGGTCTTATGTTTCCAAAAATCAATGAGAAAACAAGTCTATCCTTATAATGCTCGCCATTATATATCGAAAAACTGCTCGAAAAGTCCTTCGAATCGTCTACCGCTATAGTCCCAAAGCATGGCGCGCCATAGCTTGCGGCAGAAAGCGCGCTAACAAAGTCATCACCGGAGTATTGCAAAGTAAATGGCGAGTAAGCAAGCACTAATGATGCCCTGCCATACACATTTGTGGCCGCATCCTTGTAACACTCTATTATTTTACTTTCGTAGTTATCACCAAGGACCGGGGTTACTACATTTATAAATCTTGCCTCGTCGGTGGTAATCAGCATGATGGATAATGCGTGTCCACTTGTCTTTCCTCCCGCTGATTGCAAAGAAGTAACCGCGCCGACAACATCAAAAGGCAATGCCTCGCATACCTGCTTCATCACACCGGATTTTACAAAATCCTGATGGCAAGCGATTATACCAAGCGAATTTTTTAGAAGATTTTCTTCTAAGTTTAGCTGTTTTTTGATTTCTTCTACCGCTACTACATTATTTTCAAATGTAATAGCCGTATATGTTTTTGTCATTATATCACCCTATTTTGTTATTAATGCCATTGCGATGTCGTCTCCACTACCCTTATCTGACGATTTACGTAACCAGTCGGGCAGGTTTTGTTTTATAAAATCCAAGCCTTCTTCCTGCCAGAGTGTATAAAAATCTGTACCTGCCTTTATAAAGCCTGACGAGTCTGCAAAACTCTTAGCATAGCCGTCAGTGGAAAGCAAAAACATGGCAACATCATCACTTGTGGTTGGGATAATCTGAGTACGCACATATGTCCATGCATTTTCGAGGCATAGAGACTCTGTATCCTCACCCACACTCTCTTCTATATGAAGGATTGGGCGCGCGTTTCCACTTTTGTCTATCATCAAAATATTGCCGTCACCTATTTGCAATGCTAAGACAAAATCCTCTGCTGCCACCACCGCAAGCAATGTCGTTCCGTACTGGATATATGGGAATGGGTCAAGGGTTTCACGTTTTTGTGATTTGTGTAGTTTTTGCACTTCTTCTTTCCATTTCGATTCAAGAATTTTTGGTAGTCGTATGTCTTTGTGGTCGGCTAGGTTTGGCAGCATTTCTGCGAGGATTTCTGCGGCTATCTTTACAGCGACCTTCGCACCTTCATCGCTGTAAGGGCAGGAGTTACTACCATGTCCGTCTGCTACGCACGCAATGACAAAATTCTTATCCTCGTGGATATGCAGAGCATCTTGGCATGGTTTTTCATTACGAATGTGGATTGCACCATCCACTATGCTGCCGATTGCTTGCCATTGCCTGTTTTTTACCATATATCATCATCGTCGGCAGATGCTGTAGGGATGGTGTTTATATCAATCGCTCCGCCTCCCGCAGTATCACCAACAGAAGGTGCAGATACGTTTTTAACAACTGTAGATGCCCATTTTATAAATTTAACAAGCAGTTGTGGGTTTTTGGCTTCGAGTACGAGTTCTTTATTGCCGGCAAACTGCTCAAGCACGTCGAGGTCTACATCCTTGCCGATTGCTATAGCAATGCGCACAGCCTTTTTTCCCCAAGGCGTAGCAAGCAACTCCTCCAGCCCTTTTTTGAAATCGTCTGTAGGTTGTCCGTCAGTAAGCAAAACAAGTACGGGAGGGAGGCGTTTTGTATCCGTTGGGAACTGCTTTAACTCACCTGCAACAAGCTCCAATGCCATCCCCATAGCAGTAACACCACCCGCAGTGAGGTCTGTCCAGTTAAAGTTTTCTATGTCGGTAGCAGTGGGTACATGCCAAGCAGCTCCGTCAGAAAATTTAATTGCACGTACCATGATGGAAGCATTTGGATTATCATCAGCTTCTTTACGCATGTCGGGTATGGTTTGGCGTATGGCATAATTCAGTGTTTGGATTTTTTCACCATTCATAGAACCCGAACAATCCGCAATCCAGAAAAAATCTAAAATCCTAGAAGACATTTCTCCACCGGGTAGGTTTCTTTCGCTCATGTATATTCTCCTATTCGATTAGCCCTTCGGTCGGACCAAAGTTTATTTTTGCACCTGTGATAAGGGGGGCAGTTTTGCCCGGTTCTATTATCGCGGTGTCTCCGTTTGCTTTTATAAAAGTCCAGTTGTCATTTGTTGCATTTGTAAGACCCCATTTCCCCGGCTGTGAAGGGTGTTGGCTCATTTTTCCAACTACTGTAACAAAGTCAAAATTAGCGTGCAGATGATGCGAGAAAACAGAGCTGTTATGGTTAAGCATTACGTTTTGCCCCTTGATAACCAAGCGGGGTGGGGGAGAAATTGCAGTTTTGCATGACCAACATGTAGGCTTTTTGTTAAAGAAGTTTTCTTTGCCGCACTTCTGGCAGTAGAGGATGCTGTTTTTTAGTGAAACAAATGCGTCCTTCCATTCCTTTTCTACAATACGCGCATTTCCGTTATGCAGGCCTTTAGTAAACGCTTTTATAAACATATCACGCAGATACGGAGGATACATATGCCAAAAAATAATTGCATTGTCTTGATAACCCGGGATAGGGCGGTTTTTATCGTTTGCGGGGTTCCATATAAAAATCGGCTCATGTCCATATATTTTTTCCATCGCCTTAGCATCAAAGCATTTGATGTTTGCCTCCACCGCGCCTTCGAGTGGATGATGCAACATAAACATATAAAACAACAATACAGCCATAGAGTATAGGTCTGTCTCTGTAGAAGGCTTACTTTTACCTGTGATTATTTCGGGCGCGATAAAGCGCGGCGTGCCGTTCGTTGCACTTTCTGTATCCTGGTTGACGGTCACATTGTCGTTGTCACAAATTAACACATCGCCGTTTTTTGGGTCAAAAAATAGGTTGCCAAAAGAAATATCACGATAGCAAAGCCCCTGAGAATGCAGACTCTGGTATCCATCTGACAAATTAATCCCCGCCATACAAAGCGCGCTAAAAGTAGGCTCGGCGCGACGCTTCATGAGGTCTACTATACCCTTATACATAGGCGGACGTAGACGCATGACGTAACCAAACAGGCCATCTTTTAATATAATATCAAGTGGCCAAAGGAAGCGGTCGTCGGGTGCGCCTCGTTCTATGAGACGCTCTATTAACTTTTGCTGATATTTTGTAGCAGAATGCTTGAAATACCATTTTAGCGCAAACCTCTGGCCACCCTTGTCCTCGACCTCATACACTTCGCCCTGTCCACCCGAAGCAATAAAGCGTATGATTTTATAAGTAATCTTGTGCTTCGAAAGCAACTTTTGACCATCCGCAAGTGCGTATAACATATTTTCCCCCAAAAAAGCATATATTATATTTTCACATCATTATAACATATATGTAACATAATTGAAACAATTTATGCGTAAAATTTTATAGGGGAATTTTTTAGTATTTTATGTTATTGTTAAAGTCGATGGAGGTGCTTCATGACAATTATTAGTTCCACATTTGATAGGGCAGGGGAGCTTTATAGCAATTTGTTTGCCGATTGGCTCCATATACACTTTTTGATTAGGACTGTCTTGATTCTGTTTGTTTTGTGGCTTTTTGTTTATCTTGCGACGCAGGTGATTAAATATGTTATAGCACCTGCATTTTTATTGTTTTTTTATCATGTGATTTTTCGAGCATGGAATTTTTTATTTATAGAGACTCCGTATGAGTGGCTCTGTATACGCTACCATGCGAAGGGTAGGGAAGATTACCCTGCTTCGTATTTACGGCTCTGCGATAGAGTTAAGCGAAACAGAATGATTCTTTCACACACTAAATACAAAGGGGTAATGATACGCTCACGAAGTTTTGCGCAACAATTTTTAGTTGTGTGTGCAGTTACTGTTACGCTTTGGGCTTCAGCCTTTGGACTTCACAGGGAATATGCCATCCCTGCGATGGCGTTTATCCCCTATGACTCGGAAATCAATATTGGAGAAACAGCGCATTTATATGATGAGAACAATCAGCACTATGAAACAACTCAGCTGCCCGACACACCTGACACCACTCCGCAACCTGCAACTACCGACTGGCAGGAAAACATCGTATTTGCCTTAAACGAGCAGGGCAGAACCGGCGCAAGATTACGTGACGGCCCTGGAATAGCAGACCAAACTATCATCGAGATTTTATGGGATGATGCCACATTAACATTTTTAAACGAATACGTTCCCGACACATATGTAAATGGTTTGTATTGGTTGCTTGTACAAACTGATGATGGAACTATTGGTTATATAAGCAGCCAATTACTATATTAATTTAGACAAGGAGAGTTTTGATGAGTGCTATTATAATCACAAAGAACAATTTTGATGAGGTAGTAAAATCCGACAAACCTGTACTAATCGACTTTTGGGCTCCATGGTGCGCACCATGCAAGGCATTGTCACCAATAATAGACGAAATTGCACAAGAAATCGCCCATGCAAGTGTAGGAAAGATAAATGTAGACGAGGAGCCGGAACTCGCCGCGGCATTTGGAGCAATGAGCATTCCTTTACTTGTGGTGGTAAAAGACGGTGCAGTGGTTAAACAGGCCATAGGCGTGATGCCCAAAGAAGAGATTTTGGGGCTTCTCGATAACTAAAAGGGGATATTAACATGTTGAAAACAGGTAAAACAGGAACATCCAAAACAGTGGTGACAGAAAAAAACACCGCAAAAGCAGTAGGAAGTGGAAGCCTTAACGTATTCGCTACACCGATGATGATAGCCTTGATGGAAGAAGCCGCTTGCGACTGCTTATCGGATAGCTTGGAACAAGGACAAACATCTGTAGGCACACAAATAAGCGTAGACCACACCGCTGCCAGCTCACTAAATAAAGAAATCACAGCTATCGCAGAAATAACAAGCACAGATGGCAAAAAAATTGTTTTTGACGTAGTAGCTATGTGTTGTGATGTCAAAATAGGAAGCGGCACCCACACCCGCTTTATAGTTGATGCAAAACGGTTTATGGAACGCACCGGCTAACTATTCGCAAAAGACAACTTTTGCGAATAGTTAGCCGGCTCTACACATTCCCCTCGTACACATTCTCCAGATACTTATGGGCGATGCTTGCCAATGCAAATATTGTCTCTCTGGGCGTGGGTTTTCGGTCTGCGTAGCCGCGTTTAGGGAAAAATCGTGAGATATGCAGTGGAATTTGTGGATGTAGCGAAGCAAGCCACTTTGCAATTGGCTCTATGTCGTGTTCATTTTCATCAGGGATTACCAGAGTTGTGACTTCTATATGACAAACTTTTTGTGCTGATACGATTGTGTTTTTTACTACCTCGATATCACCGCCTATTTTTCTGTAAAATCTTTGCGAAAACGCCTTTAGGTCAATGTTCATTGCGTCTATATATGGCAATAATTTTTCCAATGGCATAGGGTTTATAAACCCATTTGTCACAAGTACATTTTTTAGTCCTGCGGAGCGGATTTTGCGTGCACAGTCAAGCACATACTCAAAATTAATCAGCGGCTCGTTATATGTGTATGCCACACCTATATTGCCATGTGCAACTCTTTGTTGTGCAAGCGAAACCAACTCTGACGGTTGGATGATTTGGCTTGAAGCGCTACACCCCCCTTGGGGCATGGCGATTTCGTGATTTTGACAAAAGGGGCAATTCAAGTTGCAACCATACCCCCCTACAGATAGAATCATCGCCCCCGGGTAAAACATCCTTAACGGCTTTTTTTCGATAGGGTCCAACACTACGGCGGAGGTTTTGCCCCATGTACGCATACCGCATTTGCCGTGTTTTCCTACGGTTATTTCGCAAAAATGAGGGCAAATGTAACATTTATTCATACCTTGTTACCTTAAAACGCTTCATTTTGTATGGCTCATTTTTAGCGATTCCTGCCTTTTGGCAAGCTATGTCGAGCTGGTAGTCTACTGTATCCACACCTTCGAGGTTTGGGAGCAGTAGTCCACGCTTATGTCCGTTTTCTACGATTACACCATATTTCCCAACGTCTAACTCGCTTGCGGAGGTGATGTCCTCGGGTTTATCGAGAATATCAACTTTATATGTTATATATGGTAGTTCAGCGATATTTACAGGGGGAAAACGATGGTCATACAGGCCTGCGGATACGGCATTTTGGATGATTTCTTCGGAAATATCAGCCGTTGTCGGGGAAATCGTACCGATACATCCTCGCAGTTCCCCTCCTTTGTGTAGCGAGACAAACACACCGGCCTTTTTAGATTTGGCACCTTCGTAGGGCAACATCTGCCCCGTCTTTATGCGGTATTCCAAAGAGAGTCGCGCCAACAAGCGATAGTCATCTTCGACATCAAAACTTACCACACCATAACCCACACCAAAAGGGCATTCATATGACAACCGTTTGGCGATGACATTACACCCACTCAAACACCCGGCAAGTATGGCAAATGAACCAAAGCCACATTCTGCCGCATTTCCCCTCAAATCAGCATCCATGGCTAGTAGCGACTCAAAATCACAATCACCAAGAAATTGCATGATTTTTTGGTCAAACATTTCGCCTTCGGGGGCAAAGCCATAGGGGCCGTTTTCTGATAGCTTATGCGAAAGGTCGCCCGAGGCGATTACGACGACAGATATGCCGAGGTTATTTACCGCCTCCGCAATTGCTTTACCAAAAGCAAAATGGTCCGCCGCATCCAGTCCTGATGGTGATATACGGACACTTTTGTAGCATTCATAATATTTGTTTATAAAATGCATTGGCACAATAACGCCGTGGTCCAGCACGTTACCGTTAACGTATTGCGCGCCCGAAAGACTCATGATTTCTTCGGACAAAGTCTTATCATATGTTGTACTGTAACTCGCTCCATCTACACCAAACCGCGAAAAGTCCCCTATTGCCTCCACACCGCCACCAACACAGAAACAATCGCTAAAAGACGGTGCATGAGGGCTTATATAAATAATCGTATCAGGCTTTTTACGTGCGATGGTTGCTCCGATTTCGTCCATTGCGGTTATTGTTTCGGATATAAACAATTCCTTGCCATTGCCTACCGACGGCACAGCAAGCGGCGGGTGAGGCATCACATACGCGCTATTTATTGCCACAGCAAAACCACCCTTTCACTTTTTTAAATTTTCTACATGCCCCTTTATTATATTGTCGCAGTAGTCACATTTGTACTTGCCTGTACTGTCCGACAAATGAAAAACATGCGGTATAGTATCCTCTTGCGATGTGATACAGCGAGGGTTTTTACATCTCAATACATTTGTGACTTTTTCGGGTAAAGTAAGTTTTATTTTTTTTACGATTTTACAATTTTGGATATATATTACTGTGGCGTTATGGTCTATCAAGCCCAAGACATTAACATCTACATTTTCATAATTTTCCAGTTTTATTATATCTTTTCTGTCGTATTTACGGCTGGGAACATTCATGATAAGGGCGACTGAGCCGAGACCTGTGTCTATATCCAAGTAGTCGAGGACTTTCATGCCTGAGCCTGCTTGCAGGTGGTCAATCACTATTCCGTTTGATATGCTGTTGATTTCCACTACATCCCCACCTTTCCCAGTAATGCCGCAAGTAATGCCATGCGGATGTGCATACCATTTTTCATTTGCTTGAAATAAAACGCTCGAGGGTCATCGTCCACATCGGTGCTTATTTCTTTTACACGCGGTAACGGGTGAAGCACCATGAGGCCATCTTTGGCCTTTTTTAGCTTTGCAGCATTGAGGATATAGCTATCTTTTAGGCGGATATAATCTTCCTCGTTAAAAAAACGCTCTTGTTGTACACGGGTCATATATAGCACATCCAATTTTGGGAGAGCCTCACTAAGGTCTCTGACTTCGTCGTAATCCTTCATTTCGTCGAGGATGTATTCCGGCACACGGAGTTCCTCAGGCGAAATAAGGATGAACTTTACCCCGCTATACCTCGCCAATGCGCAAATCAAAGAGTGTACTGTACGCCCAAATTTCAAATCACCGCACATACCGATGGTAATACCATCAAAGCCGCCCTTTTCCAACTTTATGGTGAGCAAATCCGTAAGCGTCTGCGTAGGATGAAAATGTCCACCGTCGCCCGCATTAATTACAGGAATCCCCGACTTGCGCGCCGCTACGAGTGCAGACCCCTCTTTGGGGTGGCGCATGACAGCTATATCTGCATAGCAGGCGACCGTGCGGATTGTATCTGCGATACTCTCGCCCTTTGATACGGAGCTTGACATTGGTTCAGAAAAACCAATTACTTGCCCTCCCAGCCTAAGCATTGCCGCCTCAAACGACAGACGTGTGCGCGTGCTGGGTTCATAAAACAAAGTAGCAAGCAATTTCCCTTTGCAAATTTCGGAAAAATCCTCAGGACTAGCAATGATATTTTTAGCCAGAGCAAAAAGCCCCTCCATCTCATCCACCGTCAAATCTAACGGCGCGATTAAATGTTTCCCCTGCAAATCCATAAAACGCCTCCCCTTTAATGCGCGTTCTTTACGCGCCACGTAATTTTCATATAAAAAAATCTCCCAAAAAAGGAGATTAAAAACAAAGCATTAAAAAATATCCGCACTTGATTAAAAATATCTGTGTCATAAATCAGTCTCCAAAGGGAAAATTTTTATAGCAAAGTCATTTCACTATAGCGTACCAAAACTTGGTGAAATGGTCAATTGTAAAAGTTTTATGATTTTGCTATCATGAATACACTCATCATATTTATAAAATGCAATTAAAGGAGCTTATTTATGCCGTTAAAAATGATTTCTTGGAATGTGAACGGATTACGAGCCTGTATGAATAAAGGATTTATGGAGTTCTTTAACAACTCAGACTGCGACATAGTAGGTTTGCAAGAAACAAAGATGCAGCCGGAACAAGCGGATTTTAGCTTTCCCGGCTATTTTTCGTATTGGAACTCCGCAGGAAAAAAGGGCTACTCCGGCACATTGGTATTGTCAAAGCGTGAGCCTCTATCTGTAAAATACGACATGGGAATCGAAGAACACGACAAGGAGGGTCGTGTAATAGCACTTGAGTTTGATGATTTTTACTTTATCACGGTGTATACACCAAACTCCAAACGCGAGCTTTTACGCCTAGACTACCGTATGCAATGGGAAGATGACTTTCGCGCATATCTCAGTTTGTTTGACAAGCCCATCGTCTTATGCGGCGACCTAAACGTAGCGCATAAAGAAATCGACATAAAAAATCCAAAGACAAATACAAAAAATGCGGGATTTACACCACAAGAGCGCGAAAAAATGACGACTTTACTCGCCGCCGGATATGTAGACACCTTCCGTCACTTTTACCCTGACAAAACCGATGCATATACATGGTGGTCATACATGGGAGGTGCGCGAGGCAGAAATGTCGGCTGGCGTTTGGATTATTTTTTAGTATCCGAAGCACTGAGTCCCCTTTTACATGATGCCAGTATTTTCCCAGAAATTATGGGGTCTGACCACTGTCCAGTCGGACTGATTTTGGGGGAGGAAAAATCATGAATCCGCTATACCTAAAAACATTAGATTACACCATAAAAACTTCCACAGAAACAATGCAACAACCCACTCCATCATCCGTTTCCTCCACATCCCCTACCCCTGCTCCACCCCTGCCCCCTCAAAGCGATGACGAGATTATATCTGAAACCTTAAAGGAAAATGGCTTTAAAGCAACAGAAAAAAACAAAAAAATGGCAAAACAAATGCGAGACAACGGCATCCCTCTAACCAAAGAAAATCTCCAAAAAATGAATCAAGCCGTAAAACTAACACCGTCCGCTGATAAGGCATTATTCATGCTACAAAACAATGCAAAGCTGACACAAGAAAATGCCAACATCGTAGAAAATTTATCAAAAATATCAATAAAAACAGAAAAATTAGAAGCTGCAATAGAGGAATTAAAAGATGCAGAACTGGCAGAGCAATGTAAAAAAACAATTGCCGAGCCTAAGTCCCCTACCCTAAAAATGAATCTACAGGGCTTTCACGAAACACTGGATAAGCTCCGACATCTGATACAACAACCGACAAAAACAGACCTCGAAATTACAAACGTTCTTAAAGAAGTAAATGCGCTGGAACTACAAGTAAAAATTGCAAGCCAAATAAAAAATCAACTGGAAATCCAACCCGAAAAACCACAACAGCAGGACATACCGGACACAACCCCAATAAAAACCACAACGCAAATCAAAATCCAAACCCAACCCCAGCCGACAGGGAAAATGACACTTACAGACAATATCCCTACCAATATACCCACTATGCCGACCGCCGTCATGTCAGAAACTCTTTTAACACTTGGCTTTAAGAATACGGAAGAAAACCAAACAATGTTAAAGCTAATGTTTGAAAATGGCATTCCTTTAATAAAGGATAACATTTTAAAATTTAACCAGGCAATGAAGCTAACACAATCCTCAAATAAAGCGTTATTTATGCTACAGAATGATATAAAACTAACCCAAGCAAACGCACAACAACTGGAGAGATTGATAAGCGGCCAAGCAAAAATCACCGACCAGCTCCATAACCTGCTATCATCCGTGGGGCAATTAGATGATAAAACATTGTCCTCACAGCTAAAGCAAATTCTCACAGGGGATGCAAGTCAACAAATCCAAACACCTCCCCTTCCTGCAAACTTGCAGTTCCCATTAGCAAATTCTACACCCCGGTCCATAGAGAACTACCTGCAAAGCCTGCGAGAGGCACTGGTACAAATCCAGCAGCATATTCAGCAAGCTTCGACACCATCACCCAGCACAGCCCGCGTCTTGCAAGAGGCAAATACACTGGAATCTCACATTGACTTTACGTCACAAATCCGCAACCAGATTTACGTACAGCTCCCCATTGTCTACAATGGAGAGCAAACCCTTACTAATCTCCACATATATAAAGATGCAAAAAAATCTGCTTCAGGTGGCAAAAAAAAGGAATCTTCCAGCGCGCTCATAGCCTTAGAAACAGCAAATCTCGGCCATTTTGAAACATATGTACAAAAAACCGCCACAGCCGTCACCTGCCAGTTCCGCCTGGATAACGACGAAATCACAGCCGCCGTGCGAAACAATATCCATAAGCTGGAGGCTCTTTTGCGCGA
>WRGY01000083.1 GCA_009786925.1 Defluviitaleaceae bacterium
AGTAAAATGAATAAAGTGCCTTCCATTAGTCCAATGGTTGGCACTTTTTCGTTAGTAAATCTTATTGAACTGAATAATTATGCATTGAAAATGCTTAGCAAGACAGCCCCAAAAAAATTACACAAAATTAGTCCAATCTGATTTCGATGTTTTGGCTTGGTTTTATTTGCCCTTCACCCCATGCTGTACGCGGGTTTGAGCGGTTATGACCAAAACATCTACGGCCGGGTTTGTGGGGTTATAGCGATTTTACACTTGAAGCACCTCGCGCAAAACCTTTAGTGTGACCAACGCATCTTTGTACGAGTATGTTTCGACTTGGCGTACAAGCACTTTTGTTTCCGGGATGAGTGCGATTTCTTCGGCTAGTTTTATGCATTGTGCGTCATTTTCTTTTAGCAATGTTTGTAGGCGGTCAAAGAGGTCTTTTTGCTCTTCCAGTGTTGGTGGGATATTTAGTTTGTCATCATCGAGGATTCCCGAGTCTGTGATTTCTGTCAGTACGCGATTTAGTTCGCTTTCCATTACCGCCATTTCGGCGGCGACCGGGTTTTCGCCATTGCGGAGCTGTTGCTCTATTTTGAAGGCGATGTCAGCCAGCTTTTCTTCTTTGATAAGCCCTGCTGTGCCTTTTAGTGTATGCACCAGACGATATGCTGTAGAAAAGTGACCCGATGATATTTCTGCCTGCAAGTCCTCGAATGTATATTTTTGACCTTTTAAAAAATCTTTTCTGAGATTGATTTCTTCACGATTAAGTTTTTTCAAGATAGGCCCCCTATATATTTTTTTACCCTTTGTAGGATTTCTTCTTCCTCAAAGGGTTTTTTAATGTATCCAATGGCTCCGAGTTGCAGCCCTTGTGATTCAAGCTCGCTTTCTTCTGCCCCGGTAACAAGGATAATCGGGATGCTGCTTGTGTTTTCGGATTCCTTTAGCCGCGATATTACATCAAAGCCGGAAATACCGGGCATATTTATATCTAACAAGATGAGGCAAATATCATATTCTTTTGCTATTGCAATACCTTCTTCGCCGTTTTTTGCAACCTTGATATAGTAGTATGGCAGGAGAATACGGCATAATGCAGAAATTATCATAGGCGTGTCATCTATGACCAAAATAGTGTTTTTGTTGCTTTTTTCTTCCATCGTCCAACAGCTCCCAATTTTATACAGCGAATATTTCGCCGTGCAAGCTCTTTTCCAGAGGATTGTAGCAAAGATGAAATTAGAGGGCAAGACATTTTCTTGGAAAATGTCATAAAATTGTCATAAAAACCCCGAGAATACATGAAAAATGCGTGGTACAATAAAAAGGTATATCATAGGGAGGTTTTTGTAGTGATTTCGAACCAGATTTTACAAAGCACGGTAGATGGCCTAAAAAATATCATTCGCAAAGAGATAACCATCATAGACCGCGAGGGTGCGCTGGTTGCGACAACAGAAGTAGATGCAAACCCCGCTTCGCTTTCCTTTGTTAACAATGTAATACAATCCCCTGCAGAAAATCAACTTATACAAGGCAGTCAATATTTCAAAGTTTTAGATAATGGCATAACAGAATATATATTAGTCGTGCGCGGTGATGACGAGGATGCTTTCCGTGTGGGAAAGCTTGCGGCATTTCATATACAGGCACTCATGATGGCATACAAAGAACGTTTTGACCGCGACAACTTTATAAAAAACTTGCTCTTGGACAATCTGCTCCTTGTGGATATATACAGCCGAGCAAAAAAATTGCGCATAGAAAACAGCGTAAGGCGTGTCGTATACCTTGTAGAAACAACAGTAGATACAGATATGAGTGCGGTAGAAATCTTGCGCGGTATCTTCCCTGACCGCCAAAAGGATTTTGTGACCGCCGTAGACGAAACAAGCATCATCCTCGTAAAGGAACTGCAAGACCGTGACAACACAAACGAAATAGAGCAGGTAGCAAATATAATAGTAGATACACTCAGCACCGAGGCAATGAGCCGCGTCTATGTAGCCATTGGCGCGGTAGTCAGCGACCTCAAAAACGTTTCATCGAGCTTTAAGGAGGCGCGGCTTGCGCAGGAGGTCGGCAAGATTTTTGAGGCAGACAAGCAAATCGTAAACTACGAACGCCTCGGCATAGGCAGGCTGATTTATCAGTTACCTTTACCGCTATGCCGCATTTTTATTAACGAGATGTTGCAAGGATTTAGCATAGAGGATATAGACGAAGAGATGTTTGCGACAGTGACAAAGTTTTTCGAAAATGACCTTAATGTAAGCGAAACATCACGCGAGCTGTTTATCCACAGAAACACACTTGTATACAGGCTGGATAAACTGCAAAAACTCACACGTCTGGATTTGCGCAAATTTACAGACGCTATTACTTTCAAAATCACTCTAATGGTTAACCGATACATGCAATATCGTGAAAAACAACAGTACTAAAGGAGTTTTCAATGATTGAATTTGAAAAGGTAAGCAAAATCTACGAAAATGGTGCGCGAGGGCTTTGTGATTTTGATTTGAATATCGAAAAAGGCGAATTTGTTTTTGTCGTGGGTACGAGTGGGTCGGGAAAGAGTAGCCTTGTGCGTCTGTTATTGAAGGAAATCGAGCCTTCCGGTGGCAAAATATTTGTGGATGGACAAGACATCTCTACGATTAGGCGAGGGAGGTTGCCATATTATCGCCGCAAGATGGGCGTTGTTTTCCAAGATTTTAGACTGCTTAAAAATAAAACGGTGTTCGAAAATGTAGCGTATGCCATGCAAATCGTGGAGGCTACAAACAGAGAAATCCGCAGGGCTGTACCGCAGGTACTGGCTCTTGTTGGCTTGCAAAAAAAAGCTAAGGCATATCCCGGACAACTATCAGGTGGCGAACAACAGCGTACCGCGCTTGCGCGGGCTATTGTCAACCGCCCGCCGCTTCTTATTGCGGACGAGCCGACGGGTAATCTTGACCCCGATACCGCATGGGAGATTATGACATTGCTTGAGGATATTAACGACCGTGGGACTACCGTGGTAGTGGCGACACATGCGCATGATATTGTGGATGATATGCAAAAGCGCGTGGTGGCATTACGCAATGGAGAGCTTGTACAAGATGTAGGCATTAGCAGTTTTCCCGATTTAGGAGGGATAATAGATGAAGCCTAGGACTATTAAGTATTATATTACCGAGGCTGTGCGCAGTGTGGTTTACAACCGCTTTATGTCGATTGCCGGTATTTTTGCGGTAGCTTCGAGTATTTTTATTGTTGCGATATTTTATAGCATCGGCGCGAATGTCGAATATTTTATGAACCATCTGGAAAGCCAAATGGGGATGGCCGTTCGCTTGGACGAAACCTTAACCGAGGCGCAACGGGTTACGCTGGAACAGCGCGTGAGGGAGTTGCAACATGTGTCGAGTGTTACATTTTTGCCCAGAGAAGAGGCGTTGGCAAATATGGAACGCACTCTCGGAGAGGCGGCAGTACGTGGGCTGGATAGGGATAATCCGCTCAGGGATTCTTTAATCGTGGAACTCACAGACCTCGGCTTCCATGATGATGTGGAGCGCGCTATTTTGAATATGCGGTCGGATGGAGTGGCAGAAATCCACAGTGACGCAGAGTTTGCACGCACACTTACTATGATTTCTAATGTCGTAAGTATCATTTCTGTCGTTTTGGTGCTTATACTTGCAGGGATTTCTGTGATTATCATAACAAATACGATTAGGATTACTGTAAATGCACGCAAGACAGAAATTAATATCATGAAATATGTGGGGGCTACCGACTGGTTTATCCGCTGGCCTTTTGTTATAGAGGGTATGATTATCGGGCTATTAGGCGGAGCTGTACCTGCTATTTTGTGTTGGTTTGGGTATCGGCGAGTAATATCGGCGATTAATGATATACCACAGCTTAATTTTATAGAATTTTTGCCGCATGAGCATATTATGGCTTATGTAGTGCCGTTTTCTTTGATTTTGGGCATGTTGATTGGGCTTATTGGGTCTATTACTTCTGTAAAACGACATTTGAAAGTGTAGGGGGGTTTTATTTTGAAAAAATATTTGGTGGGCTTACTTATTGCGGCTTTTGTTTTGCCGATTTTACCGGTTGCGGCTTCACAGGCAACGCGGGACCAACTGCGAGAGATGGAGAGACAACGTGCCGCGGCAGGGCAACAGGTCGCGGAGCAGTCCGGTCTTTTGGCAGGTACGGAGTTAGAAATGTCACAGGTAATGGCCGAAATGCAAGAACTCGACCAGCAAATCATGAATGCACAGGAGCAGTTGGAGACTATTGCATACAATTTGCTAACGACTGAACTAAGGCTCGAAGAGGCCGAAAAAGACTTAGCAATAGCACGCGAAGAGCGCGACACACAGTTAGAAATCCTACGTGAGCGTGTGCGTGTAATGCACGAGAACGGACAGACAGGCTTTCTGGAAATCCTTTTTCAGGCAGAAAACATCGGAGACTTTTTTTCACGCTGGGAATATATACGCACAGTGGCGCAGTTTGACAGGGGTTTGCTGGACAGTTTAGAAGAAACAGAAGAACGTATAAATGCCAATGTAGATAATTTGTCCGCAAACCACACACTCATCCGCGATTTGGGTGTGCAAGTAGAGGCCGCAAAGGCAGAAATTAATCTGCGGATGGATGAGCGTAAGGTTTTCTTCGCGCTTTTGGAAGAAGATGCCGAACGACATAATGAGCTATTAGAAATTTTGGAAGAAGAAGCTCATATGATAAACATAGAGTTTGGTATAATACATGCTCGTTATCGCGCAGAAGTAGCGGAGCAAGAGCGGATTCGCCGAGAAGCGGCAGAAGCCGCCGCCCGTGCCGCCGCTGCCGCTCGCGCCGCAGAACAGGCAAATCGCCTCGCCACACTTAACAGCTTTGACAACTTTGCATGGCCGCTTGCGATACAGGGCACATTTACCAGTGGATTCGGTCCGCGTCCGAGTCCGTTTAATTCCAGCAGACAAGAAAATCATACGGGCATAGATATAGCCGCCCCCGCCGGCACACGCATAAATGCCGCCGAGGCAGGTTATGTACGCCTTGCAGGATGGAGCGCGAGTTGGGGCAACTGGATTATCATAGACCATGCCGACGGCTACAGCACAATGTACGCACACAATAGCCGTAACCGTGTATCCGAAGGTCAGCGTGTGACACGCGGCCAGCATATAGCCGATGTAGGCACGACAGGTATGAGTACAGGTAACCATCTCCACTTTGAAGTAAGAATAAATGGCACACATGTAAATCCTATGAGGTATTTTGGAGGATAATATGATAATAGATGCAACAAGAGGCAAACCAAATGCCATGCAGGTAGCACTTGCAAACGAGCTTATTAACATGCCATTGACAAGTTATGTCACCGAAGGCATAGATGTCAGAAACTATGGCGTGGGTGACGGCCTGCCCGCAATGAAGCGGATTTTTGCCGAGTTGTTGGGCGTGGATGCATACGAAGTCATCGTCGGCGGAAACTCCAGCCTCAATTTAATGTTTGATTGCTTTGCTACTTTTGTGTTAGCGGAGCAATGGGGCAGTGGCGCGAAATTCATATGTCCTGTACCGGGATACGACCGCCATTTTTCTATTAGTGAGTATTTTGGTGTAGAGATGATTAACGTTGCCATGACGGAAAACGGACCTGATATGGATATTGTAGAAAAACTTGCCGCTGACCCTGATGTAGTCGGCATGTGGTGTGTTCCTGTTTTTTCTAACCCTCAGGGATATGTATATTCTGACGAAACAATAGCACGGCTCGCAAAAATGAAAACAGCACATCCGCATTTTAAAATATTTTGGGATGACGCATATACAATTCATCATTTTAGCGGTAGCAGACCTACACCACTAAACATACTTTCCGAATGCAGAAAAAATGGCAATGAGTCACGCCCGGTGATGTTTGCTTCGTTCTCAAAAATAAGCGTAGCGGGCGCGGGTGTATCCTGTTTTGCGGCATCGGGTGATTCCCTTGCAACTCTGCGCAAAAGAATGAATGCACAGACTATAGGTCATGACAAGGTTAACCAGCAGAAGCATATAAACTTTTTTAAGGATGTAAAAGGCGTAGAGGCACATATGCAAAAACATGCAGCAATCTTACGCCCAAAGTTTGAATACGCCATCGCATATATGGAAAAACATCTTAAAGACACAGGCGCAACCTTTACAAGGCCGCAGGGTGGATATTTTATATCCGTCGAGACATTACCCGGCTGTGCAAAGCGCGTATGTCAAATATGTAAAGAAAACGGCGTGCTAATCACTGACGCAGGTGCCACATTCCCATATGGGAAAGACCCTGCTGATTCTAATTTGCGTTTCGCGCCGACTTTCTTGTCGATTGATGAGTTGGAAAAAACATTGGAGGTCTTTTGTGCCGCGATTAAGACCGCATCGGAGACATAGGAGCTACATAAAACTTTTGCCATGCAATAATACCCACGATTATAGCAATGCCGATGATGTCGGTGACAAGTGTTGCGTTGACGAGCAAAATCCCCGCCAAAACAGCAAAAGCTCGCGAACACCATCCCATATGACGCAACAGATAACCCGAAAACCCGGCCGCTACAAAGACAATGCCCAACACGCTTGTTATCACAATTTGCACAATAGAAACAAAATCTGCATTGATAAACAACATCTGCGGGTTAAATACAAAGAAGTAAGGCACAATATATGCCGCGATGGCGAGTTTTGCGGCTATTATACTGGTGATTAGCGGGTCGCCCTTGGCGATAGCCGCACCCGCATAGGATGCAAGTGCAACTGGTGGCGTAATATCGGCATCCGTTCCAAAGTAGAAAACAAACATATGCGCCGCCAAAAGTGGTACACCCAGCCTCACCAAAATAGGTGCGGTGACGGTAGCCATGATTACATATTTAGCCGTAGTCGGTACGCCCATCCCGAGGATAAGCGAAGCAAGCATACAGAAAAATAATACGGCAAGCATCCTCAATGTTTCGTTGCCGATGCCACCCGCTACGGCCACCATAGCATTTGCAAAGGTGATGCCCAGCCCTGTTAGCGTAACCACGCCTACTACGATGCCTGCCACGGCGCAGGCTATGCCTATGCCCACGGCATTGCGTGCCGCCGTTTCCAAAGCCTCAAAGATTTTTGTGGGTGTGAGCCGCGTATCTTTGCGGAACATACTAAGCACAATACATACGACAATAGCATATGTGGCCGCCGCCGTAGGTGTATATCCACGTGCCAAAAAAAACACGATGGCAACAAGCCCGAGCATCAGATAGCCTTTTTGTATAATAAGTGGCAATGCTCTGGGAATCTGGTCAGAGGGTAAGCCTTTTAGCCCTTTTTTCTTGGCTTCGAGATGGACGGAAACAAAAACGCAAACGAAATAAAGCGTAGCGGGGATTAATGCCGCCAGTGCGATTTCTGCAAAAGGAATGCCTGTGATTTCTGCCATAATAAAGGCGGCCGCACCCATGACAGGAGGTATGATTTGACCACCCGTAGACGCAGAAGCCTCTACAGCCGCCGCAAAGTTTTTGTCATAGCCGAGTTTTTTCATCATGGGAATGGTAAATGAGCCGGAAGACACGGTGTTTGCTACAGAGCTACCACAGATAGTCGCTTGTAAAGCAGAAACAATAACAGATGCCTTTGCAGGTCCGCCCGTAGCTCTGCCCGCCAATGCGTTAGAAATATCAACAAAAAATTGTCCAATCCCTGTTTTGCGCACAAACGCACCAAACAGCAAAAACACAAAAATAAAAGTAGAAGCTACACCGATAGGCACACCGAGTATGCCCTCCATCTGATAAAATGTGTGGTTAACAATCCGCTGTGGGCGGAATCCGTTATGCCCAAACATGCCCGGTATGAGATTTCCAAAATATGCATAAGCCAAAAAAACGCCCGCTACAATAATAAGCGGCAATCCCACAACACGATAACAGGCAATCAGCAAGATGATTACACCAACAACGACTACCCAAAAATCTAACTCGGTAATCGCACCCATCTGTCCGATGATTCTGTCAAAAAACAATACAAAATAGAAGAAACAGGCCGCACCCACGACCCCAAAAATCCAATCATACCACGGTATGTAATTAACTCTTGTGTTAGTTTTTGCATTTGCAGGGTATAGCAAAAACGCCATAAATACAACAAAACCTGCAAAAGAGGCGCGGTGAACCTGCATGGGCAACAAAATAAATGTATTAATCGCAAGCATAAAGAGCGCGAAACCCACACATACACAGCGGACAATTATTTTTGGCACACCCTCGAAGTGGCGAGTGCGAGATTCAGGGTCGTACTTAGACATGATTTTATTTTGTTCTTCCTCACTTAGGGCAACACCCTCCATGATTTCGTTTTTATTCTCTGTCATTTTATCGCCTTCTCCAAAAATTTAATTGTCGTATTAATATCTGTGTTCCGCCTTCGGGGTCGTAGAGATATATCCGCCCCCCACCAATCCGGACTACCGTGGTGGGGGGTACGGTGTATTGCGGTATGAATGTGTGGAACCCCTCAATGCGCATTCCGCCTTCGGGCAAAAAAATTATTTCGTAGTCAGTGGGCATCCCTGCGCCAAAATCTTCAAATTCTAATGCCGTAAAAAATATTTCTTCACCGCGTATTACGAAAAATTCCCTCATCATACTTTGGTTTACAGAGTGGGTATATTCTACAAAAAACTCCATCCCCTCATATACAGGGAAAACATATGAACATATCACAATAAACGGTGTTGTGCGTATTGTCGTTACATAAAAAATAATGACAAGGATTAGAACAGTCGTTGCAAAAAAAAGTTTTTTCACTAATTAAGTGTAATCCCGCGTGATTCAAAAAATCTACGCGCTCCCGGGTGGAAATCTACGCTAACGGACTGTACCGCATTATGCATATTGATATACGCGCCACGTGCATGGCCTTCGGCTACTTCGGAGGCGTTTTCTATGAGTGCGCGCACCATTTCGTATGCGGCATCGTCTGATACTTCGTCCAATGATGCTATTAATGTGGCTTGTACCGCTACCGTTTGGATGGGTGTCGTTACCCATGTGTAATCCGCAGATGTAACGGTAATCGGCACATAAAACGGATATTCGTCAAGCAACCACTCAACTGCTGGTTGTGAAATAGGGATGAGGCGCAGGTCACGATTGCGTGCCAGTTCATAAACAGCGGTGTTTGGCGTAGCCGAAGTCGCAAAAAATGCGTCGAGGTTAAAGTCCTGCATGGCCGATGCCGAATCTGCAAATCCTAAATGGAAGACATTAAAATCGTCGGTGGTAAGCCCATAAGACGCAAGCACCTGTGCGGCATTTGCAGAAACACCCGACCCTGGTCCGCCTACAGAAACACGGCGACCCACAAGGTCATTTACACTATATATTCCACCATCCGCGTGTACGATGATATGCACCGTTTCCGGATAGAGTGACATGAGTGTACCCATGTTACGCACAGGCGATTGTTCGCTCCATATACTTGTACCTGTAAATGCGTAGTACATCACGTCGTTTTGCACAATAGCTATTTGAGCATCACCCAAGCCGATTTGCCTGACATTGTCAGCACTGGCACCGGAGGACGTGATTGTCACATTAATATTATCAGTATGGTTGTTGATTACCGAGGCCATCGCTCCGCCGAGAGGGTAGTACGTACCCGCTACCGTACCCGTAGCCATAGTAAAGCGTGCTTCTTCGCTGTCCCCGCAACCGACAAACATCAATAATGCCACGGGCAACATAAGTAATAATTTCTTCATAAAAAAGAACTCCTTTTCTGTTTTGGATTGATACTTCGAATAACTATAATAATCCTATTCTGGTAGGATAATACAGTTTTGGCGGTTTGTCAAATTTTTACTTAAAACACTTGCGTACTCTCGGACATTTTATTAGAATATGTCAATACCATGATAGGGGCTGTATATTTATGAAAAATAAAAAAATCCGTAAAGTACTATGCGCAAACAGAGGCGAAATTGCTATCCGTGTGTTCCGAGCGAGCAAGGATTTGGGTCTTAACACTGTAGCGATATATGCTAAGGAGGACCAATACAACTTATTCCGCACAAAGGCGGATGCTTCTTATGTAGTAGGCGAAAACCGCACGCCACTGGGTGCATATCTTGACATTGACTCGATTATACGACTGGCCAAAGCCAAAAATGTTGACGCAATCCATCCCGGCTACGGCTTCCTTTCCGAGAATGCAAACTTTGCTCGTGCTTGCGAAGAAAACGGTATTATATTCATAGGTCCCCCATCGGATGTTCTTATGAAAATGGGAGATAAGCTAAACGCAAAAGAAATAGCAAAAGGCTGTAATGTACCCACCATCCCCGGTACAGAAAATCCGCTCACAGGCGTAGAAGAAGCAATAAAACTTGCAGGCGAATACGGCTATCCCATCATCCTAAAGGCGGCCGCGGGCGGCGGCGGAAAAGGGATGCGCAAAGTCACAAACGACGAGGAGCTAAAAACGGTTTTCCCTCTTGTACAGAGTGAGGCGTTAAAGTCCTTTGGCAGTGGCGATATTTTTATGGAAAAATTCCTTGTAGAGCCAAAGCATATCGAAATCCAAATCTTGGCTGATAAACACGGCAACATCGTGCATCTGTATGAGCGCGACTGCTCCCTGCAACGCAGATACCAAAAGGTAATAGAAATCGCACCGTCTGTATCAGTAGATAAAGGCGTATTGCAAAAAATCTACGATGACGCAGTAAAAATCGCCAAAGCCGTCAACTACGTGAGTGCAGGTACGGTAGAGTTTTTGGTGGATAACACAGGCCGCCACTACTTTATTGAGATGAATCCGCGTATTCAGGTAGAGCATACCATCACGGAGTTTATCACGGGCGTGGACATCGTACAGGCGCAGATTCTTATTGCTGACGGTCATGCATTGCCCGACCCGATGATTGACATCCCTTCACAGGACTCCATCCGTGTAAACGGTATTGCCATACAAAGCCGCGTCACCACGGAAGACCCGGGCAACAACTTTTCGCCCGATATAGGAAAAATCACCGTATACCGCAGTAGCGGCGGTCATGGTGTGCGCCTCGACGCAGGCAACTGCTACTCCGGTGCAGAAATTCTTCCATACTACGATAGCTTGCTTGTAAAGGTATGTGCCTTCGGGCGGTCGTTTGATGCGGCGATTAGGCGTAGCCGCCGCGCCCTTGGCGAAATGCGCATACAGGGTGTAAAGACAAATATCCAGTTCCTAAACAACATCCTCGACCATCCCAAGTTTATTGCAGGTGAGTGCAACACGACTTTTATTGACGACACACCATCATTATACGAACTACCCGAGTCACGCGACCGTGATACAAAAATTCTTTCATATATAAGCGAACTTGCTGTTAACGGAAAACATCCCGACATCACAGTTACAGACCCCGCACCCATTCCCAAGATACCCGATGAGGACGGTTTTACCGTAAAAGACGGACTAAAACAGCTCCTTGATACAAAGGGAGCCGATGCAGTAAAGGATTTTTGTCTAAAAAGCAAAAGGCTTTTGCTCTCCGATACGACCCTGCGCGACGGTCATCAGAGCTTGCTCGCAACCCGTGTACGCACAAAGGATATGGCCGCCATTGCAGAATATATGGCGCACGCCATGCCTAATGCCTTTGCATTGGAAATGTGGGGCGGTGCGACATTTGATGTGGCATATCGCTTCTTGAATGAATCCCCATGGGCGCGGCTCCGTATCCTGCGCGAAAAAGTGCCTAACATCCTATTCCAGATGCTGTTGCGTGGTGCAAATGCCGTCGGCTACACCAGCTATCCCGACAACGTAATCCGCCAATTTATCAAAGAGGCCGCCACAGCGGGTATAGACGTTTTCCGCGTATTCGACTCGCTCAACTGGTTGCCCAATATGGAGCTTTCTATCGAAGAGGTAATAAAAAACAATAAAATCTGCGAAGGTTATATCTGCTACACAGGCGATATTTCTGACCCCAAGCGTGACAAATACAATCTGCAATACTATGTCAACATGGCAAAAGAACTCGAAAAGCGTGGCGTTCATATCTTGGGAATAAAAGATATGAGCGGCTTGTTAAAACCCTATGCCGCCGAAAAGCTCGTTTCTGCCCTCAAAAACGAAGTCGGACTACCCATCCACCTACACACCCACGACACATCGGGTAATGGCGTAGCTACCTTGCTAAAAGCCGCCGAAGCAGGTGTGGACATCGTAGATGTTGCCATATCTTCTATGTCATCCCTCACCAGTCAGCCGTCTATGAACTCCGTCGTAACTGCTCTCGAAGGCCATCCACGCGATACAGGCATGGATGACCAAAAACTAATCCCAATCGCAGAATACTGGGAACAAGCCCGCAAATTTTATTCTCCGTTCGAAGAGGGGCTATCATCGCCCACCACGGATATATATCGCTACGAAATGCCAGGCGGTCAATACACAAACCTCCGCGCCCAAGTGGAAAGCGTGGGACTCGGCGACGATTGGAAAGAAGTAAAAGAAAATTATAAAAACGTAAACGATATGCTCGGAGACATCGTAAAAGTAACCCCATCGAGCAAAATGGTAGGCGACTTTGCCATCTTTATGACACAGAATCATCTCACCCCCGAAAACATTGTCCAAAAGGCAAAAAACCTTGCCTTCCCTGACTCTGTGGTGAGCTATTTCTCGGGCATGATGGGGCAACCGCAAGGCGGCTTTCCAAAAGACCTGCAAGACATTGTCTTAAAGGGAAAACCCGCCATCACATGCCGCCCCGGCGAACATCTCGCACCACTCGACTTTGACGACCTAAAAGAAAAAATGTCTGCCTTCTGCCCTGACCCCACCATGCAGGACATAGTTTCCTACGCACTCTATCCCAAAGTTTTAAAGGACTTTTACAAACATCGTGCAGAAAACTCCGACCTATCCATACTTGATACCTCTGTGTTCTTCGGCGGTCTGCGCCCCGGTGATTTTACGGAAGTAGAAATCGAAGAAGGCAAAACATTGTTAATCAAACTCGTAATGATAGGCGACCCCGATGAGGACAATATGTGTCGCGTGGTTTTTGAACTAAACGGAAGCCGTCGCGAAATCTCTGTCTTAGATAAAACCGAAGCAAAGAGCGGCACAAAAACACCACCCATACAAACCGCCGACCCATCAAACCCCAAAGATATAGGCGCGACCCTGCCCGGCATGGTTAGCAAAATCATGGTATCCCAAGGCTCTGAAGTAAAGGAAAACGACGTAGTAGCCGTCATCGAAGCCATGAAAATGGAAACAACAATCGTCGCAAAATGCGCAGGGACTATATCAAATATCTTTGTAACAGAAAATCAGCCCGTAAAAGCGGGAGAACTAATGATGACGATGGAGTAGATGTTTTGGTCTAAACCGCTCAAACCCGCAATTTTACGCCCTTTCACACAAAAAAAGGAGGCTGTCTCGCAAGACAGCCTCCTTTCTCACTTACATACCGGAATCTTGTATGATAATGTCCACCATATTTATCAACTCTCCCATGGTCAGGCTGCCTTGCGGCTCCAGCGGGCCTACGATAAAACCAATATCCGCGGCTATTCGCATGTTGCGATGTGTGGCGGGTGCAGTGTTTTGAATCCCCGGCACAGAGGCGGCGGGTGTCATTGGTGTAAGGATTTGGCGCGTACGGTTTTCATATAAGCGTACCATTATGTCTATGGCATTTTCTCGGGTAAAGTTGGCGGGCGCGATGAGACGAGCATTTGTGAGAGAGCGCGTATCACCGGCAGAAAGATTTGCACCGAGTGTGACGGTAGCACGGTTGTTTACCAAAGCGTTTACGATGTTGTTAAACTCGTTTGCCGTGACGACTTGGTTAGGATTAAAAGTCTGCATATCCGTAATGGTGAGCCGCGAAGAAACACGTTGCATAGCTTGGTTAGTAGGATGTGCAGGCTGTGCCGCTTGTGGTGTGCTTCGCGTAACAGCGGCAAACGTAGTAGGTGCATTTATTGTAGATGAAAGTGCATTTGTTGAGAAATTTAATGCGCCTTGGGTATCACGCCAAGTTGCAGCGTTTGTATCATTTACGAATAAGGCCGTACTAAGCCCCTCGGGTGTAGTAAATCTTTCCACAGGCAGGATTACCTGTACGGGTTGAGCAAAGGTGTTTAGCGTTTCTGTGCGGCTCGGCGTAGATGCACGTACCGAAAAACGCTGTGGCACAGTAGCAAATGATGTGTTTGGGCTAAGAGGCGGTGTGCCTGTCATCACATTGTTAATTGTGATGTGATGATAGGTGCCGATTCCCGGTTGCATATTACGCATTTGTGCTGTGTCCAATGCGCCGGGAGGGATGATTATATTGGTGTCACCCGTCAGGATTTCCAACGAAATCCTGCGCTCACCAAACGCCCGCAAAATACTTTCCGGCAATATGATTTCACGGTTAGAAATAGGCATTCCTTCGTATTGTGACATATCAATAGTAAATGTGAATACGCGGCTTTGTATAAGTCGTGTGATAAAACGCTGGTCTACATTCTGGTCAAGCCTACCGTCCGCGCCACGCTGGTTAGTACGGAAACGCCATGTAAGCGTCTGCGAAGGTGCGTCGTAGGTGATTTCAAAATCACGCTCCGGCAAAGGAAATTGGTCGGGACGATGGACACCGTCAAACTCGTCGTCGGATACACCTGTATCTATTTCGATATACACCCATTCTGACATCGCCCTGCGCATATTAATCGGGTCGAGTTCTTCGGCTACAGGTATGGTAAATGTGACTGAATCCAAGAAGTCCTCATTGTCTGCCAACTCTATCTCATAGCTGTACACATCAGCCTCTCCGCGAGTTACGGTAAGAATCGTGCGTGCGCGAGCATAGTACCTGCGGTTAGCCACCAGCTCCTCAAAGCGCAACATATGCAATGCCACATATGCCTCGGTAACATCAAGGTTTGGCAGGTTTAGCGGTCGTATATCTCCGTCACCCTCACCCTCCTCGGCACGTTCCGTTAGTTCACCCGTAATATCGCGCAAATCTGCAAAAATCCTCATCCAAGAAAGAGTTAATGCATACGGTTCGTCAGCCATATACTCTGTGTCATTATATCTGTTAAAGATATTGAGCATGGTTTGTGGGGCGCGCCCAAAGCTCCTCGGTGGTGGTGGTGGTTCTATATCTAATGTGCGGACATCTACAGGGTTAGATGGTGCAGATGGTGACGTAGCCACCTCGCCTTCCTCATCCACACCCATAGCTACTGCCCAGATATAATAGGTCGTAAATGGGAATCTCTCAAATATTTGCAAATGGAAATACGGCACTCCATCTACCTCTTGTACAGTAAAATCCGCAAATGGCTCTTCAAATGGGGGCATAGTGCCGCCGTTCAAAGCGGCATCAACATGTTCGTATGTGAGAGGAATCACAGTGCCGCCGTCAGAATAATCCGTAAAGAAATGAGAAATATGGATATTGTAAATCATGTTTGACTGTACGCGCCAACGCACACCCACCGTATTTCTACCGGTGAATCGTGGCACTACTATCAAAACAGGTGTCGTTGGGTCCGGTATAGGACGTGGCTCTTGTGTGATAGTGGTTCCTATTACAAAGGTCGGTAAATACGCCGGGATTTCCACACCGCCGGCCACGATATACGGCCTGACAAAAATCACATACGAGGTATTCGGTTGTAAACCGGTAACGACATGCTCTACTACACCTTCCGTAACTGTGGGTTGACCTATAGACGTCCAGACACTGGGGTCATTGTTTATTCCGATATGACCGGAACCGCCCTCGCGGTACACATCTAAACCACCGATTTCATTCATGTCATCATAAGAAACCACATGTATCTGGTATCTCACGTTAGACATATCTTGAATACGTAAGGCGGTCGGCGTGGTCGAAGTAAGCCCAAGACCCGACAAAAATGCTTGCACATGAGCAAGGGATTGCCCAAGGATATATCCTACCTCTGTAGGCTCCATCGGTGTACCCAGAGGCGTAGCACCGGGGCCGATACCCAGCAGTCTGTTTCTCATATTTATTTCACTTACCAGCTCGTTTAAAATCCTATGACGAGCTTCAGCTCCGGGGTCTACAGCGTTTTCCCCTATTACATAGTTTATATGCGTCGCAGACCGCCCAAAAATCGGCTCACCGCGCCTGTCTACACCTACTACAGTGTGCCATACATCACGGTTTGGAGCCCAGTCTTGTCGCGGATTGTATTGCATTATCTCTAGATAACGAACGTCCCAAAAAATCGGGATAGTCGTATCCGTAACATTATCGTGGTCAACACGCACAGGAGGCGCACCAATCATCTCCGGTGTGACAGGAATACCATCCAGTGGCGGCACATAAATACTACCAAATGCCCAATCAGAGGTTTGCCCACCTGGGTTACGCACCGCACGGATACGCACAAAATATACTTGGTTGCCTTGTATCGGAGAGATTTGTATACCCTGCGGGGTCATCGTTTGATATTCTGTGATAAAACCACCGGGCAAAAGTGCAAAGGTCGGGTCATATTGAGGAGTAGGTGGTGGTGGCTCTACAGGGTTTATTCTTCTGCCTGCCTGTAACTGCAATGGGTTAAGCGGCGGCATCAAAGGTGTAGTAAGTGTCAACAATGTACTCCAAGAATCCGAAACAAAAATTTCATACTCTATGGCAGTATCAACAAAACGTCCATTATATGGGTCGCCCTCCGGTATCATGTCATGCTCTTCAAAAACAGCGGGATAACGCGCAAAAGCGAGCCATTCCATAGAAATCCTTCCGTAACCCTCATGCGCAATATTTATGATATCGGGGCGATACGGCGAAAAATTTACTTGCAACGGGTCATGAACCACTACGTTTGTACGATGTATCGTGCCATCGTCCATTACAATCGCTAATGCAAAACCACGGCGTATACGAGGTATACCCGGACCGATTAGCCATTCGTTCATCTGTGCCAAAAAGCCCGCACCACCCAGTATTTCCGGTGGGCGCATTGGAGTCGCGCCGGCTGGCGGCACTTCGCCCTCCATCTCCGGCGGCCATTCTTCCAACAAAACG
>WRGY01000084.1 GCA_009786925.1 Defluviitaleaceae bacterium
TCCTCAGCCTTGGCGGAGCGGGTGTTATTTCTACCATCGGCAACATCGCACCACAGCTAATCCATGATATGGTAGCAAAATATCAATCAGGACAAACGGCCGAAAGCCGTAAAATACAACTTAGCATACTTGAGCTTTTACGCCTTATATTCGAAGAGGGCAACCCTGTAGGCGTAAAAGCGGCACTAAACCTCATGGGCTTTGACATGGGCGGTTGTCGCCTCCCGCTTGTACCCATAGCCGATGATTTGCACAAACGTTTAGAGGCGGAGATGAAAAGGTTTGGTTTGATATGAGAATAATCGTGTGCGGCTCAAATGGCCGTATGGGCAATGTCATCTGCAAACTCGCAGCAGAAAATCCGGAGACTGAGGTGGTCGCCGGCATAGATGTCACCAGCGAAACCCGCGATTTCCCCATCTTTAATGATATAAATCTCTGCGACGTAAAAGCGGATGTCATCATCAGTTTTTTGCCCCCTACAGCAAACTCCGAGACGCTGGACATCGTGGACTATTGCATAAAACATAACACCCCACTCGTCATCTGCACAACGGGAATGCCGAAAGACACCGAAAGCACGTTAAACGAAGCAGCAGAAAAGATACCTATCCTGCGCTCTGCCAACATGTCGCTTGGCATAAACCTGCTCTCCACTTTGCTAAAACGAGCCGCACAGCTTCTCTATGATGCCGACTTTGACATAGAAATTTTTGAGAGACATCATAACCAAAAAATCGATTCACCCAGTGGCACAGCCTTACTTCTGGCAGATTCCATCAGGAACGCATTGCATGACAAAGTAGAATATGTCACCGACCGCAGTACTAACCACGAAAAACGCGCACATAACGAAATAGGACTGCACGCATTACGTGGCGGCACCATCGTAGGCGAACACAGCGTAGTATTTGCCGGGCGCGACGAGGTAATCGAGTTTACCCACATAGCACAATCCCGAGATGTTTTTGGCGTAGGTGCCTTACGCGCCGCCAAATTTTTGCAAAACAAAAGCCCAAAAATGTATTCCATGCAAGACCTAATAGACTTCTAGGAGGTATTTATGTCTAATCTAAAAAGATTAATCGTCACCGCCATGCTCATCGCGCTCTGCGTGGTGCTTCCCATGGCATTCCACTCCATCCCGCGTGCAGGTTCCATCATCCTGCCCATGCATATACCCGTGCTACTTGCAGGGCTTATTTGCGGCTGGAAATTTGGACTGCTTGCAGGGGTTTTAGGCCCCTTCCTTTCGGCCTCACTTACAGGTATGCCTCCATTAGGCGGCGTTGCAGAGCTTATGATGATAGAACTCGGCATCTACGGCTTGGTATCCGGTGTGGTCATGCACTTTATACACACACGACGCGCTTCCTTTGACCTATACATCAGCCTTATTGCGGCAATGTTAGTAGGGCGGGTGGTCGCAGGTATCGGGCAATACGCATACTTTTTCAGCGGCATGGAGGGAGAAAGCTATACATGGGCTTTGTGGACAGCGAGCTACTTTGTCACATCACTGCCGGGTATAGTCATCCAGTTGGCATTTGTCCCCTCTGTTGTAATGGCTCTCGAGCGCGAAAGGGTAATTCCACTGCGCTATCCCCTCGCCACAGGTGCATAATGTGCCATCACCATTTATCATAGCTATAGACGGCCGCGCCGCCTCAGGTAAAACAACCTTGGCGGCGGCGATGGCCACTGATATAAAAACGTCCATCATCCACATGGACGACTTTTTTTTGCATCCAAATCTGCGTACTCCGGAACGCCTAATCCAACCGGGCGGCAACATCCACTACGAGAGATTTGCCGAAGAAGTCCTGCCCAACCTTGGTACAGCATTTGAGTATCGCGTTTTCGACTGCACTACCCGGTCTTATGCAACACGCAAAATACTCCCCCACCCTCTCCTCATAGTAGAAGGCGCGTACAGTCACCACCCCCTCTTTGGAAACTACATGCACCTACGCATTTTTTCTGATATATCACCCTCCATACAGCTCAAACGCATAAAAAAACGCAACGGCCAACAGGCCGCTGCTATTTTCGAAAGAAAGTGGATTCCAATGGAAGAAAAATACATCTCTACATACGACATCAGGCATAATGCAGATATTGTGCTTTAAGAAAAGGTCATTCCCAGTCTAAAATAATTTTCCCGGATTCACCCGATTGCATCAACTTAAATGCTTTTTCGTAGTCGGTGTAGTGGAACTCGTGGGTTATTATTTTTGCTATTTCTTCTGAGAGTCCCGACTGTAGAAGGGCGGTCATCTGATACCATGTATCAAAAACATGTCGCCCGTAGATTCCTTTTAGGGTGAGGGATTTAAAAATCATTTTGTCCCACTCTATTTTGGCCTCTGGTGGCAAGAAACCGAGTATGGCTATTTTTCCGCCATTTGCCATTACGTCAATCATATCATTAAACGCGGCGGCAGAGCCTGACATTTCTAAGCCTATGTCAAAGCCCTCCACCATTGAGGGTATGGTTGCAATAACGTCGGGGATGGTCTCATACCCGATGTTTACGGTGGCGGTCGCACCAAGCGTTCGAGCCAACTCCAAGCGTTTTGGGTTTATATCTGTGACAACTATGTTGCGTGCGCCTGCACGTTTTAAAATAGGTACAGACATGAGACCTATAGGCCCCGCTCCCGTCACGATAACATCCTCACTCAATACATCAAATGCACGTACCGTGTGCATTGCGTTGCCCAGCGGATCCAGTACGCTAAGAATGTTTAGGGGGATGCTACTGTCGCAGTGCCAAATATTACTCGCAGGGAAGGTAAAATATTCTGCAAACGCACCGTCGGTATTTACACCGATGCCTTTTGTACGGCGACATAGGTGGGCGCGGCCTGTGAGACAATGGCGGCATTTTCCGCAAAAGAGATGACCTTCGCCGCTTACGAGATCGCCCGCCTTTGCATTTGTTACATTTCGACCGACATCGACGACTTCCCCCACAAACTCATGGCCTATTATTTGCGGTGTTTTAATTGTCTTTTGCGCCCAGCTGTTCCAACCATATATGTGTATGTCCGTGCCGCAAATTGCGGTCTTTTTTGTCTTTATTAAGACATGGTTGTCCTCGGGGGTAGGTATGGGGCGTTCCTCCAGAGCCAAACCACCGGGGATGGGCGATTCTTTCACTATTGTTTTCATGCATGTCACTCCTTTTTTAAAGTACACTTCTTGCATAACTTCAAATTTAGTATACCAATTTTGTGACTGCTTGCAAAATAATTGGCGTTTGACAAAATGACTATACACGATAAAATATAGGGCGTGTTGAATAATTTGCAAATGGCAGCTAAGGAGGCGGCATATATGGACGACGAAGAAATAAGAAGTGAGGAAGTAAGTGTAGCTAAGGTAACAAATGATACGGTACCTATGGCAGTGGCATATATTATATTTGGGGTACTGGGTATACTTATTGTAGGTGCATTTGGCTTTGCGGGATGGTCTATATGGCAATTTATCGGGGCTGCCGATGAGCGGCTTGTGCTTGTATCGGGCAAAAATATCCCTTCAGAACATGATATTTCACTGCTTGCATACGAAGAGGACGAAGAAGATGAACCAAATGAGCTTACTGTAACAGTACATGGTGGGCTTGTTGTATTTGCCGAGGATGAGTCACCTGTCGTTATTGCAAACAGGCCGTTTGTGCCGCTCCGTGGTGTATTTGAAGCTATGGGCTATGCCGTCATCTATGACGAGGACACACATGTGGCAATGTTTTCCAATAGCACAAACACAATAATCCTCACACTGGAGGCAGAAGAATTTACCGCTAATGGTGAGGAGTTTATGCTGGATATTCCCGCACAATTTTATGAAGAAATTGCGATGTTTCCGATAGGTCCCATTGTGCGGAGCCTAGGATACGGTGTCCACTGGGATGTTATGACAAATGTTGTCTCTGTTTTTCATATCCCTGAGCCTACGCCCGAGCCTACGCCGGAACCCACACCCGAGCCTACGCCACCCCCACCGGCACCGACCCCGAGACCCACGCCTACACCTACGCCCACCCCCCCACCGCCTGTGAGTTGCCACGGCTGTCACGGAATGGGTGTAGTCGATTGCCCATCATGTAACGGAATCGGCGGCGGTCGAGGCAGGCCTTTAATATCAGGGATTCCGTATGCCATTTCTGATACTGCCGATGTCTGGTGGTGTACTGCGTGTGATGGACGTGCTACAGCAACATGCCGCACTTGCGGAGGGTCGGGAGCACTCGAAGGAACGCAACCATAAATTTAAAAGGAGTAATCTATGTCTTATACAAAAAATCTTATCCAAGAAATAATCGCAAAAACCCCCGGAGAATCAGAATTTCACCAAGCTATGGCAGAAGTATATGGTGCGCTCGCACCCGTGGTAGACGATAATCCGCGCTACCAAGAAGCCGCCATCTTGCAAAGAATGGCCATCCCCGAGCGTGCAATTGTTTTCCGTGTGCCTTGGCTTGACGACAAAAATCATGTACAGGTAAACACCGCCTACCGCGTGCAGTTCAACAGCGCGATAGGCCCGTATAAGGGTGGGATACGCTTTCATCCATCAGTAAATTTGAGTATTTTAAAATTTCTAGGTTTTGAACAAACCTTCAAAAATGCACTCACGGGTCTGCCCATCGGAGGTGGAAAAGGAGGTGCGGATTTCGACCCAAAAGGGAAATCTGACGGAGAAGTGATGCGTTTTTGCCAAAGTCTGATGACGGAACTGTACAAATATCTCGGACCAGATGAGGATATACCCGCGGGAGACATAGGTGTGGGAGCAAGAGAAGTAGGCTATATGTACGGCCAATACAAGCGTATAGTAGGACGTTACGAAGGTGTTTTTACCGGCAAGGGCATAACATATGGCGGCTCACTCGGTCGCACAGAGGCTACAGGTCATGGACTCCTTTACCTGATGGACAATATCTTAAAAGGAAAAAACGACGGCTTTGACGGCAAAAAAGTAAGCATTTCCGGTAGTGGAAACGTTGCGTTTTATGCGGCAAAAAAGACCGTGGAACTCGGTGGGAGACCTATTGCAATGAGCGACTCAGGTGGTTTTATCCACGACCCCGACGGGATAGACCTCAGCGCAATCAACGAAATCAAGTTTGTACAACGCGCTCGGATTAGCGAATACATTAAGTATCGCCCCAATGCAAAATATACAGTCGGCACGGGTATGTGGAATATTCCCTGCGACATCGCATTGCCATGTGCCACCCAAAACGAACTCCACGAGGCCGACGCAAAAGCCCTTGTTGCAAACGGCTGTAAGGCTGTGGGCGAAGGTGCAAACATGCCATGCACAGCTGCCGCCGTAGATGTTTTTCATGAAAATGGCGTAATCTTTGCGCCGGGCAAGGCAGCAAATGCGGGTGGTGTAGCCGTTAGCTGTTTAGAAATGAGCCAAAACAGTATGCGTCTGCACTGGACATTTGAAGAGGTAGACCAAAAGCTAAAAGGTATAATGGGCGGAATTTATGAAAAAATGAATACAGCCGCCACCGAATATAAAATGGACGGCAATTTTGTGGCCGGCGCAAACATCGCCGGCTTTAAAAAGGTAGCAGAGGCAATGCTTGCACAGGGTGTAGTGTGAGAACAAGAAAAAAGAAATGGGCTCCAAATGAACTGGAGAACAATCCCCGCATTCTGCGCGGAGAAATTGAGCTACCGAAAGGTAAACCCATCCATTTAGAAATAGGCTGTGGCAAGGGACGTTTTATAATAGAAACGTCTCGCCGCTACCCTGACATTCAGCATGTGGCGGTGGAGCGTGACGAAACAATACTAGCCACAGCGGCACGCCGCGCAGAAGAAAACAACGCGGGCATGTCACTTGTTTTTGTTGTAGCGGATGTAAACGACGGACTGGATTTCATCAAGACAGGCGAAATTTCACGCCTGTATATCAATTTTTGTGACCCATGGTCACGCAAAAAAAAGTGGGCAAAACGAAGGCTCACCCACGACACATTTTTAGAATTATACGAAAAGTTACAAATCCCGGAAATTTTTTTTAAAACAGATAATAGAATCCTCTTTGAATCCTCTCTGGAGAGTTTTAGTCGCAAAAATTGGCTGTTGAAAAATATCTCTCTGGATTTACATGCAAACGAACCTGAGGACAATATCCGCACGGAGTACGAGGATAAATTTTCTGTACATGGGCCAATTTATCGTTTAGAGGCATATAATAGAGCAAAACTGTAACAAGGAGCTTTGTTATGTGGCAAAGAAATGTGAGATTAAGGAACAAAATTTTGCAAGTTTTATACCGCCCGAGAATAGTAAAAAGCTCGGTTTTTTCTTCGCAGTCCTTGTCCATCTTTGACGAGCTTGATAAGGCTATCGAAGAAAAAATCACGCCGATTTTTTCTGAGTTGTTTGAGTAAATTTTTATCCGAGGCGAAAATGAAAAAGATAAAAAAATTTTTGGCAAACAAAAAAGACCAAGGCTTAAAAATCATTGCACCAAAGGTTGTCACGGGGTTGGCAAACATCATGCGACTGGGGCCGCGAATGATTTTTCGTTCAACCATGGAGCTTTTGCGTGCAAACTTGATTACGCGGATTCTGTCCTGCGTTACTTTGCTTGTCGTGGACGTTTATGACCTTTTGCGGAGGCGCATTTCGCGCACGCAGTTTGTTAAAAATGTAATTTTGTCCGCACTTTTGGTGGTTAGTGGCACTATTGGCTGGTATTGGGGAAGCGCGTGGATTGTGCTGGAGTTTTTAGGCGGATTTGTTGATATAGTTGGTGGGATTATCGGTGCCGCGATTTTATCGTTTCTTTCTAATTATGTATTGGATAAGGCCAGCGCGAAGGTAATCGAAACAGATGCGCAAAAAATGTGGAAAATCATCGACCCACATTTAACAGGATTATCAGACGACGAAGCAGAAGAAATCCGTGACGGCATTACCTGCACCTGCCTAAAAAAGATGTACGCAAGCGAAGATAGACAATCCTACGCAGCAGATTTAATATCCCGCATAAAAAACGGCGAAAAGGCGGAGGGCTTTCTCCGTGCAGAGGCTCATGAATGAATATCGTATTGTATCAACCGGAAATTCCCCATAATACAGGCGCAATCGGGCGCACATGCCTTATGACGAGCAGCGAGCTTCATTTGATACGTCCTTATGGGTTTTTCCTTGATGAGAAGGCTCTAAAGAGGGCAGGGCTTGACTATTGGCATAAAATCAAAGTTCACGAATACGACAACTTTGCAGATTTTACAAATAAAAACCCGTCCGCTCGTTTCTATTTTATAGAAACGACGGGCGGGCGATTGTATACAGATGTTGCATATGCTCCCGATGACTTTCTGATTTTTGGGAGCGAAACCGTAGGCTTGCCTGACAAAATTTTGCAATCCTACCCCCAACAGGTTGTGCGCATACCTATGACACATGGGGAAAGGTCTATCAATCTTTCTGTAGCAGCAGGCATTGTAATATATGAAGCATTGCGACAGACAGAGTTTGCTGGGTTAGCCTAGCCCTCTATGACCTTTTTATACATATCAACATATTCTCCGGCGGCTTTATGCCATGAATATTCACCCATCATCGCGTTTTTAACCAAATTATCCCATGCAGGGGTTTGGTAGACATCATTTGCCTGCCGTATAGCCCACATAAGGCCGCTTGCGACAAAATCTTCAAACAAGAAACCGTTTCCTTGGCCTGTCTCTGGGTTAAAGTGAAAGACGGTATCGGCAAGGCCACCGGTTTTGCGTACAAGTGGAATCGTGCCGTAGCGCATGGCGAAGAGCTGTCCCAGTCCGCATGGCTCGTACACTGACGGCATCATAAAAACATCTGATGCCGCGTAAATTTGTTGCGCCAATTCGGCATTAAATCTGATATTGGCACTTACCTTGTCAGGGTATCTCCAAGCGTAATGTTTAAACATGTTTTCGTAACGGCTTTCGCCTGTACCGAGTATCACCAGCTGTACATTCATGCTCAAAAACTCATCCATTATGACAGAGAGTATGTCTAATCCCTTTTGCTCTACAAGGCGTGTCACCATGCTAAACATCGGCATTTTGCCGACCGGCAGTCCGAGTTCTTCTTGCAAACTGTATTTGTTCATACGCTTTTTATCCAAGGAGTCGGCGTTAAAGTTTACAAAAACGCGCTTGTCTGTCTCGGGATTGTTTTCCTCTATATCTATGCCATTTGTTATGCCATAGATTTTGCCTGTTTCTTCGGCTCGCTGACGTAACAAACCATCCATTCCATAGCCATATGATGGAGTTTGGATTTCATTGGCGTATGTTTCACTGACAGTGGTGACCGCATCTGCGTGCATGATGCCTGCCTTCAGATAACTTATGTTGCCGTAAAACTCCAAATCGCCGCCTGTGTAGTAGCCATCGTTTAGCCCTACCGCCCACAGGATTTCGCGCCCAAACACACCTTGGTAATGCAGGTTATGGATGGTAAACAGACTCTTCATATCCTTATAAAAAGTAAAGCCCTTATAGACATCTCGCAGATACGTAGGGCCGAGTCCTGTGTGCCAGTCATTAAAATGAACGATGTCTGCGTCAAAATTGATACGGCTTAACATTTCGATTGCAGCTTTTGTAAAAAACGCAAATCGCTCATAGTCATCGCCATATCCATAGTAGCTGTCGCGACCAAAGTAGAAGTCGTTTTCAATCAAATAAACCGAATCACCGTCGTCATGCGCATCGATAGCGTAGATGGCCGCATCCTGCGACCTCCATGACAAATGAACGGTAAATTCGGAAACTTTTTTAGTATCGTCTAGCAAATTTTTAGGAATCGTTTGGTACTTGGGAAGCGCGACTCGCATATCAACCCCAATTTCGCGCAGTGCTTTTGGCAAAGAACCTGCAACATCACCAAGTCCACCGGATTTTGAATATGGATTAACCTCAGTAGAAACAAGTAAGACCTTTAGAGCTTTTTTATCTATCGGCATTATGTTCACTCCCTTGAAACGTCAAGTTCCTGACATTGGAGATTATACCACTTGGCGGGGAATTGTAAAGATTATATTTATTTGAACATAACTTCAAAACCCTGTATAATAAATAATAAAAATTATTAGAAAATAAAGTGGCGCGAATAGAGCGCGCACTTCTCAAGGGAGAATATAAATGGGCGAAAGCATGAAAGGCATGACCCGCACTCATTATTGCGGTCATGTCACAGAATCACTAATCGGACAAACAGTGACGGTGATGGGATGGGTAAACAAACAGCGTGATGTGAGCAGCTTGATTTTCCTTGTTCTGCGCGACCGCATGGGTATAGTACAAATTGCGGTGGATAAAAACAGCACGTTTTACTCTGACGCTAAAAATATACGTATGGAATATGTTGTGGCTGCTACGGGAAAAGTAATAGCACGCACACCGGAAAACGTAAACCCAAATATGCCGACAGGCGCGGTCGAAATAGAAGTAACAGAACTCCGCATTCTCTCCGAGGCAGAAGTACCACCCTTTCAAGTAGCAGACGAAGGGGTAGCAATCGACACCCGCCTAAAATACCGTTATATGGACCTGCGCCGCCCGGAGATGCAACGCATCTTCGAAATCCGTCACTTGGCGGCACAGAGTATACGCCACTATCTTTCCGATGCAGGTTTTTTGGAAATCGAAACCCCCGTACTCATCAACAGCTCACCGGAAGGAGCAAGAGACTACCTCGTGCCTTCACGTATGCATCACGGCTCATTCTATGCGCTGCCGCAGTCACCTCAGCAGATGAAGCAAATCCTCATGGTCTCGGGTTTTGATAAGTATTTTCAACTTGCTCGTTGCTTCCGCGACGAGGATTTACGCGCCGACCGCCAGCCGGAGTTTACACAGATAGACATAGAGATGTCTTTTGCAGACGAAGAAAATGTATTCACTATGGCAGAGGAAATGATGGGGCGAGTTTTCAAAGAAGTCCTTAACACAGACATTCCAAAAGCATTTCCTCGCCTTACATGGCACGAAGCTATGGAACGCTATGGCAGTGACAAACCTGATACCCGATTTGGTATGGAACTCGTGAACATCTCCGATACTGTAAAAGACACCGACTTTCAAGTATTCGCAAATGCATTAAAAAACGGTGGAAGTGTACGCGGTATCAACGCCGAGGGCTGTGCCACCATGCCTCGCAAACAAATTGACGCATTAGTGGAAGTTGCAAAGCACCACCAGGCTAAAGGCCTTGCATGGATTACCCTACCTGATGACGGCACAATAAAATCTACAATTTCTAAATTTTTTAACGAAGACCAACTCCGCGAAATCTCAGCGAAGTTTAAAGCAAAACCCGGAGACCTTGTTTTGCTTTGTGCGGATACAAACGAAAGCGTCCTAGGTGCATTAGGCGCGGTGCGTACCGCTGCTGCAAAATGGAAAAACCTGCCGTTGGAAGGCTATGATTTCCTATGGGTGACAAAATTTCCGCTTTTAGAATGGTCTCCTGAAGATGAAAGATACTATGCATCAACACACCCATTTACTTCCCCACTAGAAGAAGATGTTCCACTACTTGATACCAACCCAGCCGCAGTGCGCTCTCGCTCATACGACCTTGTGCTTAACGGCTACGAGCTGGGTAGCGGAAGTGTACGCATCCACCAGCAAAAACTACAAAATAAAATGTTTGAGTTCCTCGGCTTTACAAAAGAAAGTGCTGCGGATAATTTTGGCTATTTTATAGACGCACTAAAATACGGCGTGCCTCCCCATTGTGGCATAGGGCTTGGACTCGACCGCATTATCATGATAATGACAGGCGCAGATTCTTTGCGTGAGGTCATCGCCTTCCCAAAGGTAAAGGATGCATCCTGTCCCATGACACATGCACCAAACAACATTCCAACAGACCAACTTGCCGAACTCGGTATTATGACAATCCAAAAAAATGACGATGAATAAAAGGGAGTACCTTGAAAACATACGGCGTGACCATGCCCGCGACCGTGCAGAGACCCGCGATAACGAGATGTATATACGCGACGGCGAAGATTTTACAATACAAATGATACGCGAAAAAATGGCGCGTATTCTTCATGATGCTGAGATTGACGCAGAGCAACGCAAAGAAACACTAGCCAAAATGAAGGAAGAGATAGAAGTAATCCTCGACCAACGTGACGAACGCGAGCATGATTTCATAGAGCAAGAATTACAACGCCACCAGCTTGAGCAAGAGCTTGAACAAGAACTCATAAACGAAGAACAGTCAAAAAAACCAAGAAAAACAGAAACAGATGAGTACAGAGAAAGATTAAACCAACTTCTATTTGCCCAGACATCGCTAAAAATAGGCGCGGAGGCAACCAGAAAAGCAATACAAGAAAATAGCCGCGAGCTAAATGAAGCAGAGCAGTTTTCTACCATACTCATAAACAACAGTGAGCGTGACACAATCCCGGCATTTACATCTACTCGCCGCAAAATAAAAGAAGCCTCAATGCCGGAACAAATCGCACGCATAGACACCATTGTGGTAAAACAACGAGAAATAGGTATGCTATACAAAGAAAGCCAACAACTGCAAGAGTCACAGCTAAAAAAACCAAAAAAGGAACCTGAGCCTCCACCGCCCGAGCCTGAATCAATACCTGAAGATGTAGAAGAAAGTAGTGATGAAAATGAGGATTAATTTTTTAACCGAGACACAAAACATTTTTCGTGTAAATGGCAATCAAAACACTCGTACAGGCCGCCGTCGCGACCTCATACAGGAACGTGCCGCAGAAAAAGAGCGAGAAATGCGCCTTCGCGAGATGGAAACAGAACGCATAAACAGCATATTGGAGCAAATAAATCATACAAAATTAAATGAAGAACTAAGCGATGATGTAAAAAATCTAACCATATCCATACTAAACGAGCAAATAAACCAAATTCATATGAATCGCGCAGAACGTGAGCAACTTGCAGTAGAGCGTGAAATGTTGCGCCAACAAACTGAGATGGACGAGAGAATGCGTGAACGTGAGCGTTTAGCTCAGGAACGCGCAGAAAACCAACGCGAAAATAAAACAGAAGAAGAACTCGAACAAGCGCAGGAGCGTTCGCAGATACGAGGTATGACAGTAGTAGGTGTAGCGATGGATAATATCAGCACTCTATCACGCACACGCGCACAGCTAAATGCCGCAGCAGCACGACTAGAGGGCGAAGCGCGTACCGACATGCATAACCAACGCATTTCAAACCATGCAATACGTTCATTTGTAAGCCAAAGTAACATGCAGGATATTGATATAATGCGCGAAACAGGTGCAAGCATTAGGCCAATGCAAATAGGGCATCTTTTTAGCAACAACCCACTCGCTCCCGATGGGTTTAGAGGCCGACATCTCGCAAACCTAAACGCAGGTATTGCTCGCACAAGCGCGAATATTAACAGCCAAGTAAGTGCTGTGTATCGCGAAGGCCAACGTATGCAAGAGCAACAATTGCAACTGACACGCGAAAGAGCAACTGCCCCTTCTGAAGAAGAGGAAGAGTACTACGATGCGAGGTTATAACAATGCCACCGGATTACATTACACCCGATATATGGTTTCCTAACTTAGGTATTTATTTTAATAATGTCCCACGGGTCGCGATTTCCGTTTTTGGGTTTAATATTTATTTATACGCCGTGATGATATTTATAGGTATTGTTGCTGCGTATTTTTTGGCGATTTGGTGGGTAAAAAAATCAGGCCAAAAGGTGGATGATTATACCGATTTGCTTATGCTTGGGGTTCCTATGGCCATCGTCGGGCTACGTATCTACTATATGGCGTTTAACTGGGATTTGTATCGCGGCCAAAATATCATCCGCGCTTTTTTTATGTTCCGAAGCGGTGGACTTGCTATATACGGCGGAATTATCGGTGCGGCTTTGGCGGCGGCCATCATAGGTATGCGCAAGAATATTCCATTCGCGACTATGGCTGATACCGGTGCGCCAAGTATGCTGCTGGGGCAGGTGATTGGGCGATTTGGTAATTTTTTTAACCGCGAGGCTTTCGGGGGATACACAGATGGCCTTTTTGCTATGCGAATGCAGGCGGAGCAGGTGCTTATCGGCCGCTATATTACGGATGAAATCCGCAACAACATGATTTTTGTAAACGGTGCTAACTATATCCAAGTGCATCCTACATTTTTGTATGAAGCGGCATTAAATCTTTTGCTTATGATTGCACTTATTGTTTATCGCCCTCATAAGAGGTTTAATGGTGAAATCGTGCTTCTTTATTTCCTCGGATACGGTGTGATACGTTTTATCGTTGAAGGATTCCGCACCGACCAAATGATGCTGTTTAACACAGGACTGCCGCTCAACCAAGTAACGGCTGTTCTTTTTGCCGTAGTTTCTGCGGCTTTACTAATTGCGGGGCATACGCGAAAGCCTGCTCCTGTAAACAACCGCGAGCAAACTCGCACAAGGAGGAAGAAATGACAAACCTGCATGAAAGCCATGACAAACAAAACGAAGCCTACATGTCTGCAAAGGCCGAGCTGTTTTCAAAAAAACCCAAAGACAATGCGGCGCAACTAAACTCACTGGCCAACGACCGCCTTAACAAACTGAGTGATGTAATCGCAAGTGTTACCTTCACAGGTGACTATGTGGAGGCAATAGACACATGTGTATCTTTTTTTGACGATGTGGTGCTGGAATGCGCAGAACTCACAAACCGACGTGTGGAAATTGAACATAAAATCATTGAGCTATGTAAAACCTCGCTCTTAAAAGCAACAAAACGCAATGACAAGGATGAGCATGTCACTGCAAAACTCATCGACGCAATAAACGCTCCACCCACACAGGACACATCCAAAGCCATTGCGGCGGCTATTTTGGACAATACAAACCCTCTTCGTCTAGGCTTTACGCATTATGCAGAGTTTTGTGAAAAAAATCCGACCATCGTTGACATGCAGACATTCGATTATATCAAAACAGAAGTGTCCGTTAGAGAAAATCTTATAAAGGGCAATGATAACGATGCTTTTAATGCATTGGAAAAACTCTTAAAATCACAGATTGATACCCCTGAAAAATATTTACTGGCTTCGCTTAATTCCTATTACCATGGATTTGAAAAAGACGCTTTGCGCGCCTTAGAAATAGGATTGGAAAAATTCCCCGATAACGAACGCTTGGTAAGTGCGAAGGGTGTAATCTAAGAAAAAAAGAAGGGGCTGTCTCGCAAACACGAGACAGCCCCTTCTTTTTTTATCTCTTTTCCACCACAAATTTGATGGATGTTTTTTCCTTGCCGTCTACCTCCAGCTGAGAGAATGCAGGGATACAAATCAGGTCTATGCCGTTTGGCGCAACATAGCCACGTGCTACTGCGATACTTTTTACAACCTGATTTACTGCTGCCGCGCCTATGGCGTTAATCTCAACGGTGTCGCCATTACGTAGGATTGCTGCAATCGCTCCCGCAACGGACTTTGGCTCTGACTTTGATGAAACTCTCAATACTTCCACAATTTCGCCTCCAATGAAAAAAAATACGAAAAATATCGTTGACGTATTATGCATATATTTAGGGAAAAAGTCTAGCCTTTTTTGTCGAAAAACTTAACAATTATGAGATGTATTTTTTCATGTTTTTTAGTGCATTTTTTTCTAGTCGGGATACTTGTGCTTGACTGATGCCTATTTCGTCCGCTACTTCCATCTGAGTCTTTCCTTCAAAAAAGCGTAGTGAGAGTATATGTTTTTCTCGTTCACTGAGGCGTTTTAGTGCCTCTGTCAGGGAGAGATTTTCTAACCAGCGACTATCTGTGTTTTTTTCGTCCGAGACCTGGTCCATTACAAAAATTGCGTCCGCACCATCATTATATACAGGCTCGAAAAGAGAAACCGGGTCTTGGATTGCATCAAGAGCAAAAATTATATCCTCCTTAGGCAATCCCATTTCTTTGGCTATTTCTTCGATTTCCGGCTCCTTAGAATTTTTTGCCGTGAGCCTCTCCTTGATACTCAACGCACGATATGCCGTATCGCGTAACGAACGGCTCACCCTGATGGTATTGTTGTCACGCAAGTAGCGGCGAATTTCCCCGATTATCATCGGAACAGCATACGTGGAGAATTGCACGCCTTGTGTTACATCAAAGTTATCAATTGCCTTGATAAGCCCTATGCAACCCACTTGGAAGATGTCGTCTACATATTCTCCACGATTATTAAAACGCTGGATGATGCTTAATACCAGCCGCAGATTGCCAAAGATGTATTGTTCTCGCGCCTCTTCGTTACCTTCTAATATCTGCTCGAATAATTTTCTTTTTTCCTCGCCCTTTAAAACGGGCAACTTTGAGGTGTTTACGCCGCATATTTCTACTTTGCTGCTGTGCATACTTTCGGCTCCCCTCGGGAAAATATTGTAACTTAGCGAAAATTTCGCTGTACTACCATGTTTTCCCGGGAGGGATTATTTATACTGGAAATTATTTGTAACGGGTGATATAATTTGCTCGTAATTTGCTTTGGGGAGGCACAAAAGATGAAAAATTTTAATAAAGAAGCAGTTTTTAGCGACGAGACACAGCAGTTTATAAGTCCTTATGACCCAAAACCCGGAGATATGGTTAAGTTTTGTGTTAGAGTAGCACGAGGGGACGAATGCGAAGTTTCGCTGGTTGTTGCGTCGTTTCATGAGACATCATCCTATCCAATGAAAAGGATTGATGGCAAAGCCGATGAACTTTTTGATTATTTCACCGTTGAGACACAGGTGTTTACAAAACCTATTAGGTTTTATTACAGCTTGGTCGTGGATGGTGAAATTTTTTATTATAATAAACTCGGACTGCGTACCATGGTGGACGCACATTATAACTTTAGACTTGTGCCGGGGCTTAGGGTACCGCAATGGGCAAAAGGCGCGGTTATGTACCAAATTTTTGTGGACAGATTTTATAATGGAGACAAAACGAATGACCCCCTCCCACATGAGTATGAATATCTGGGGAAAACTACAAGTACCCACAAGTGGAACGAAGATGTGGCAAATGATGACTACTTAAACAATTTTTATGGTGGTGACATAAAGGGAATAATGGACAAACTGGACTATCTGAACGACCTGGGTGTACAGGTGATTTACCTAAACCCCATATTTGTCTCGCCCAGCAGTCACAAATATGATACACAAGACTATGATTATGTAGACCCTCATTTTGGTGTAATCGAAGAAGATGATGGCGATGTATTGCGCTTTGAGCGTGTAAAAAACAAATATGCTACTCGCTACCAAAAGCGTACAACAAGCAAAAAAAACCTGGAAGCAAGCAATGCACTCATGGCGGATTTTATCAAAAAAGCGCATTCGCATGGCATAAAGGTAATACTGGACGGCGTTTTTAACCACTGCGGAAGTTTTAACAAATGGCTTGATGTAGCAGGATTTTATCAGCGGGCGGGCGGAGAAGTAGGTGCTTTCCATGCGAAGGATAGTAAGTATCACGACTATTTTTTGTGGCATGAAGGCGGCAAATGGCCGGGCAATACCCACTACGACGGATGGTGGGCAAATTCTAATGCACCAAAGCTTAATTATGAAGGCTCACAAGAACTATTCGACTACATCATAGGCATCGGAAAAAAATGGGTTTCACCGCCATACAATGCTGATGGTTGGCGACTCGACGTTGCCGCTGACTTGGGGCGCAGTCCTGAGATGAATCATAAATTTTGGAAGGCATTTAACACAGCGGTAAAAGAAGCCAACCCAAATGCACTCGTATTGGCAGAACATTATGTATATAGCGGCAACCCCGCCTATTGGCTGGATAACGCCGAGTGGGACACCATCATGAACTATGAAGCCTTTATGGTTCCGATTACATGGTTTCTTACCGGGGTGAGCAAACACAGCGAAGAGAGCAAGCCCGAACTATGTGGCGATGCGATGGCTTTTGAAGGTGCAATGCGCCACTTCATGGCAAACTTTAATGTACATGCACTCCACTCTGCTATGAATCAACTATCAAACCACGACCACTCCCGATTTCTCACACGTACAAACGGCGGTACAGGGCGACTGCATTCTGTAGGCGCACGAGCCGCAGAACGCGATGTGAATAAAAATGTGATGATGGAAGCCGTCGTGTTCCAGATGACATGGCCGGGCGCGCCC
>WRGY01000085.1 GCA_009786925.1 Defluviitaleaceae bacterium
AATCGAGCTTGCATTGCAAAAATCGGGGATTTTGAAAGAGAAGGCAAAGCAGAAACAAATCCGTGCGGGCGGTGATAAAACAAGGGGCGGAGCGGTTGTGACCAAAACATCTACTTCGCATGGCTGGAGCAAGGCAGAATAAGAACACGTCGAAGTTCAGCAAAAAGCATATCTTGACATAACATCAATATCGTTGTATTATTTTCACATCAATATTGATGTATTCATATGATGGAAGTGGGAACACTATGGAAATACACGATTATGTAACCGTTGGCGGAAAAAAATTAATACGAGAATACATCAGCACTCGTCCAATTCAAGAACGTCGCGAACTGTACAAAATACGTCATGAAATAATCTTAAAAGGGCTTGTTGTGATATAGGAGGCGATTAACATGCCATTTGTTAAAGTAGACCCCATAGCCGAAGCTGTAGAGCTTCAAGAGATGTTTAAGGATGACACCGAAACAAAAGAAATGTTTGAGCAATATGAATTAGCCCATCGCGAAAATGTATTACTAGAACAGCAAGAGCAAGAACTACGGAATCGTCTTGTCGACTTTAGAAAATCCAAAAAAATCACACAAAAGGAACTTCAAACAAGGACAGGGTTAACGCAACAAGCCATTTCTCGGTTTGAAACAGGTCTTGGTGGAAACATTAAGACAATCCTAAAATATGCAGATGGCATAGGCTGTAATCTCGTACCTCAAAGCAAAGTAGGCGTTTAACTTCAGTTTGCCTTCATTTACATGGCTATTAAATAGTGGCTACACGCCCTAGTGCAAATTTATGGGTTGAGCTTGCTTCAATATTCGTTTTTCCCTCTTTCTTCATTTCAAAAACTGCTGTCTCTATTGTTTTTACATGTTTGTATTTTCTTGGCATATAAAAACCTCCCATCGTTTTATTTTACGATAGGAGGTCTTTTCTTGCACTGTCCACTTTTCTTGGAGCAGTACAAAAGCAAAGAGGCTTTTGTCTGCTGTTCACTTAGAATGATTTACTTCATTCCCATGTGTGCAGGTGTTGCGGATAATGAAGATTTTACGCAGTTCATGTCATGTTGGCTTGCATCGGGTGAAACTGCGTAATAGCCTTTTTGTGCGGCTATATTGTAAAGGTCATATTGGAACTTTTCGTCACCGTCGCGCATTTGTTGAAATGTCTGGCGCAGGGTGGGGTTAGATGTTTCGCTGATAAAGGTTGCGTAGCCGGCAAGACTGCCCTTTACACCTCCGAGTACGTCTAATACGATGTCTTTCTCTTGCATTCTGATTCTCTCCTTACGAGTTTGATTTTTTAGAGCATGTTAAGCAGGTTTTGTGCCGCTTGTTTTGCTTCGGTTGAAGATTTAGAAAACATTTGCTTTAGTTGCGGGTCTTGTACTTGTTCAGAATACGCATGTAGTTTGCAGGCAGACATATTGTGTGCGGAGACTACCTCGCGTATCCAGTTTAGTTCCGATTGTTTAAGATTTTGCATAGTGAATGCTCCTTCCGTTGGAATTTTTATTATTATTTCTCAAAAAAAGTAAATTATACACACCAAAAAAAATGAAATACATAATATGGACTATAAAATATGTGGTGGGTGTTAGCTTATGGTGGCTTCCGGGCTTATTGTGTCAGTGGATGCTTTTTTTATTGGTCTTTCGTTGGGATTACAAAAAAAATGCAAGTTTTTGCACCTCGTTATTATTAATGTTTTTTTGTTTGGATTATGTATGCTTGGATTTTTTATTGCCGAAAGAATGTATGAGCGGATTCCGTTTGACACGGGTTTGATGGTGGGCATTGTATTTATTGCGATGGGGTTTTGGTATATCGCACAATGCTTTTTGTTTAAACGTGAGTCAAGGGCAATCGTGCCGGTAGGCCTAGTGATGAGTGTCGAGGCAATGATTATTACGATGGGGTTGACCTTTATTTTTGGGACTGCGATTGTCATACCCTTGACTGTTGCAGTGGCTCATTTTGGGTATTCTGTAATTTCATTTTATTTGGTAAGGCATAGATATGTGCAGAAGTTGCCTTTGGCTTTGAGTCATGTGATTTCAGGTTTGGCATTAATTATATATGGTGTTTTTGCGTTGCTTTTTTAAATTACCATTGGATTTCTTCCATGTTATGTTGGTTTAAGAATGCATTTGTCTTAGAAAAATGTTTGCATCCAAAAAACGCACCGCGTGCAAGTGGGCTTGGATGTGGGGCTTGTAAAATCAAATGATGGCGGGCTGTGACAATCCGACCTTTTGTCTGTGCGTCCTTTCCCCAGAGCAAGAAAACAACAGGTTTCTGCCGTTCGGCCAAATGTCCTAAAATCGCGTCGGTAAACTGCTCCCAGCCTTTGTTTGCATGGGAGCGGCTTTGTTTTGCACGCACGGTTAAAACATTATTAAGAAGAAGTACACCTTGTCTTGCCCATCTTTCCAGATGACCGTTTTCAGGTGTTTCTATTCCAACATCGTCGACAAGTTCTTTGAAGATATTGGCTAAAGACGGTGGGGTTTTTGCTCCGGGCATTACAGAAAAGGATAGCCCATGTGCCTCGCCCGGGTTTATGTATGGGTCTTGGCCTACAATTACTGCCTTTACATCTTTGTAGGCTGTTAGTTTTAGTGCATTAAAAATATCATGCATGGACGGATATATTTTTTGTGTTTGATATTCTTCTTTTAAAAAAATGCGCAGTTTTTTATAATATTCTTTTTGAAATTCTTCTGCCAAAATTTCGTCCCAGTCGTTTTGCAATATAACCATAAAAAATCCCTCCAAAAAAATTATAACAATAATTGACGAGTATGTCCAAGGTGTGTATAATGCTCTAGATTAGGAGATGATACAAATGCACGCAGCGATAAAAGAAATCGAAACTGCACAACTAAAAGCAGAAGTACCCGAGTTTAACATCGGCGACACAGTGCGCGTACACGGTAAAATCGTAGAAGGCGCGAAAGAAAGAATCCAGGTGTTTGAAGGCGTAGTGCTTAAACGTCAAAATGGCGGCCTGCGCGAAACATTTACTGTAAGGAGACTTTCCAGCGGCATTGGTGTTGAAAAAACATGGCCGCTTCATTCCCCGAGAGTGGATAAAATAGAAGTGGTACGTCGCGGTATAGTACGTCGTGCTAAACTATTTTATCTGCGCGACAGGATTGGTAAAGCCGCTAAAGTTAAGGAAGCTATTTTTTCTAAAGCAAAAAAGAAAGCTTAATGTTCAAAAAAATACAAAACCCTGTATTACGAGGTGCAGTAGAGTGGCTGGTGGCTTTTGGGCTGGCGGCTCTGCTGTTCTTTGTCGTGAGGGGGTTTTTGTTTCGCACAGCTCATGTGGACGGAAATTCTATGGCTCCCACATTGGAACATGGTGATATTGTGGTACTTAATCGCTTGGCCTATCGCTTGTCCAGGCCACAGGCAGGGGATATAGTAGCCTTCCCTTTTGCGGGTAATCCTTCGGAGTTTTATATTAAGCGGGTGATTGCTTTGCCCGGGGATACCGTAAATTTTTTGGATGGTTTTTTTTATGTAAATCATGAACGGCTTGATGATTATTTTTCTCAAAACCCCACACTTTCATTGGGCGATGTTGGTTTCCCAATAGTCGTTGAAGAAGGGCATTTTTTTGTGCTTGGAGATAATAGAAACGGTAGCCAAGACAGCCGATTTGTCAGCGTGGGCAATATCCCGAGGCGGCAAATGGTAGGCAGGGCGGGGCTTAGGGTGTGGCCGCTCGGCAGGGTAGGGCGGGTGGAATAATGACGCATATTCAGTGGTACCCCGGCCATATGACAAAAACAAAGCGAATGCTCGCTACACAAATGAAAATAATCGATGTGGTGGTGGAGCTTTTGGATGCTCGTGTGCCGCTATCTAGCAGAAACCCTGATATTGACACGCTTGCAAAGGATAAGAGGCGTGTGCTTGTACTTAATAAGGCCGACTTGGCTGATGAAAAAATTACTGCTCAATGGGAGGAATATTTTTCCGACATGGGCTTCTTTGCGTTGGCTGTAAACGCAAAGGAGAGCAAGAAAAAGAGTGGCGCGACAAACCTCATAACCGCTTTAAAAAAAACGATGGCAGATAAAGTAGAAAAGCAAAAACAACGTGGACGCATTAATGCACCTATCCGCGCAATGATTGTCGGCATCCCGAATGTCGGAAAATCTACTTTTATAAACCATATCGTAGGACGTGCAGGTGCAATAGCCGCCGACCGCCCGGGGGTGACACGCGGGCGACAGTGGCTAAAAGTTGGCGGAGAGTTTGACCTGATGGATACCCCCGGTGTGCTATGGCCAAAGTTTGATGACCCTATGGTTGGGATTAGGCTGGCTTGTACAGGTGCGGTAAACGATGACATCTTAGACAGAATCACTTTGGCTAATCATCTCATCCAAATTTTGGAGTCGCTTGACACTATGATTTTACAAAAAAGATATAAGGCTAACACACTGGAAACAATAGGCGAGGTGCGCGGCTTTAAGATGAAAGGCGGCGTAGTGGACTTGGAACGCACCGCGATTACTCTCCTCGACGAGTTCCGTGGCGGAAAACTCGGCAGAATTACACTTGAATTGCCAAATTAGATGATGTATAGTTAACAAAATATTCAAAAAGGGGAGATTTTAATGGTTTTGTGGAAAGATGAGTACGCAACAGGTCACGACGTAGTGGACAGTGACCACAAGAGGATTTTTGCCCTCGTCGCAGATGTTTTGGAGGCTTCAACCAAAGGTAGCAAAGAAAAAAACGAGGTTACAATTAACTTTCTTGCGGAATATGTTGTAGAACATTTTGCCCGCGAAGAGGCTCTCATGGCAGAATCAAGCTATCCGAGGACAGCCGAGCATTCAAAAGAACATAAGGACTTTATGGCAGTAGCCGTTAAACTGAAAGAGGACTTTGACGATGGTGGTTATGCGTTTGGTGAGTTGGAAATGCATCCCGACACCATGCACTTGAGCAAAGTAATAAACGATGTTGTTGTTGGATGGCTCCTTATCCATGTAATGGGTAGCGATAAGGACTTGGCTTCACATTATCGTATTTGGGCAGACTCTAAGTAGAATGCTCTCTTTGCTAAAATACCTAAAGCCATTTTGGGTTGGTATTATTTTTGTTGTAATATTATTGCTCGGACAGGCGTTGGCAGAGCTTTATCTGCCTACGCTGATGTCGGGCATTATCAATGAAGGAATTATTTATCAAGCTGAGACAGGCATTTCGCGCATGGAATTTATTTTCTATTCCGGTGCAGAAATGCTTGTTTTTGCGTTGCTTGCAGGAGTATTTTCTATCATCGTTGCGTATATTTCGCCGAGGATTGCGGCGGGTGCGGCGCGAGACCTGCGGCGGGATTTGTTTGTTAAGGTAGAAAGCTTTTCGCAGACAGAGTTTGACAAGTTTTCGTCTGCATCGCTGATTACTCGTTGTACAAATGATGTAACGCAGGTGCAAAACTTGGCAAATATTTTTGCGCGCATGTTGCTTTACGCGCCGATTTTGGCCACTGGCGGTATTATTATGGCCTTGCAACGCGCACCGGGTCTTAGTTGGATTTTAGGGCTTATGGTAGTTGTACTTATTGGAATTGTTATGGTTTTGGTGTCTATTGTGATGCCAAAATTTCAAATAATTCAGGAAATGACGGACAGGCTGACCCGTGTTTCTCGTGAAATCTTGCATGGGCTTATGGTGATTCGCGCTTTTGGTACACAGTCGCATGAGCGTGAGCGTTTTGATGCATCAAATGTAGAATTGCGCGACCTTGGGCTTTTTGTGGCGCGGATGATGGCGATTGTTAATCCGGCCATGATTTTTATGATGGGCTTTACGCAGGTGCTAATCATCTGGGTGGGTGCGCATAATGTGGCATATTCGGGATTGCAAGTGGGCGATATGATGGCATTTTTTCAGTATTCTATGCAGGTGCTTTTTTCTTTTATGATGATTTCTATGGTGCTTGTGATGGTGCCGCGGGCGCAGGTGTCGGCGGAGCGTATTGCAGAGGTTTTAAATACAGAGTTGAGTATTGTGGACGAGGATAATCCGTTCGGGCTTGTTGACGCGGCGGTAGTGCAGTTTAGAGGGGTTACTTTTAGTTATCCAAATGCAGAAGCTCCTGCCTTGGAAAATATAAATTTTACGGCTTTTCCCGGGCAGACTACAGCCATCATAGGCTCAACAGGGTCGGGCAAGTCTACGATTGCTAACTTACTGTTACGTTTTTATGATGTGGGTGAGGGTGAAATTACCGTTAGTGGTGTGGATATTAGGAAGCTATATCAAAAGGAACTACGCGAAAAAATTGGATTTATACCGCAGAAGGGGCAACTTCTTTCCGGTACGATTGCATCTAATATAAAATACGGGAATACGGAATTGTCGGATGAAGAAATAAAAAAGGTGGCGGAAGTCGCACAAGCCTTTGACTTTATAGCAGAAAAGGAAGGTGGCTTTGCCGCAAAAATTTCGCAGAGTGGCAGCAATGTCTCGGGCGGGCAAAGGCAAAGGCTTTCTATTGCGCGGGCTTTGGCAAAAAATCCTGATATTATTGTGTTTGACGATAGTTTTTCTGCATTGGACTTCCAAACAGATGCCAAGTTGCGCAGGGCATTAAAAGAACATACCGAAAATGCTACAGTCATTGTTATAGCGCAGAGGGTGGGTACGATAATCGGTGCGGAACAGATTATTGTATTGGAAGAAGGCAAAATTGTAGGGCGTGGCACTCATGCAGAGCTTTTAAAAAACTGTGCCGAGTATTTTGAAATTGCGAGCAGTCAGGGCGTGGAATAGTGAGAAAAGGAAAGATGCCTTTAGAGAAGGCAAAGGACTTTAAGGGTGCCATGCAGCAGCTTTTTTCGTATCTTGGTGCTGAGAAAGGTATATTGGCTGTAACAGCAATCATTGCGGTCGCGGCTACTGCTATGGGTGTGCTTGCGCCCAGAGTGTTGGGTATGGCTACGGACGAGATTGTTTTCGGATTTATGCGGCAGGGTGACTTTGACTGGGATACAATCGTGCGTATTATGCTGATTATGCTCGGTCTGCATTCTTTTAACATTGCCCTAAACTATGTGCAAGGCTATATCATGGCAGGGCTTAGTATGCGCATCACATATAAACTGCGTACACAGATAAGCGAAAAAATCCACCGATTGCCCATAAAGTTCTTTGATAAAAATTCTCACGGCGATGTGCTTTCTCGGATAACAAATGACGTGGACACTATTTCTAATACACTAAACTCGGGACTTTCGCAGGCTTTGATGAGTGCGGTACAGGTGACGGGGATTATTGTGATGATGTTAACGATTAGTCCATGGCTTACGCTTGTGGCGATGGCTATCTTGCCTCTTTCGGGCATATGTATGGGGATTATTGTAAAGAAGTCGCAAAAATACTTCCGCGCACAGCAAGAAAATCTGGGAAAACTCAATGGGCATATAGAAGAAATGTTTACAAGCCACGTAATTGTAAAATCATTTAATGGTGAAAAAGCATCAGTCTCCGAATTTGACAAGCACAACAAAAAATTATATGGCGCGGGCTGGAAGGCAAACTTTTTTTCGGGAATGACAATGCCGATTATCGGGTTTATTAGCAATATCGGCTATGTTGCAATCGTAGTAATCGGCGGTATTTTTGCCTTAAATGGGCGTATGACCATCGGTGGAATACAGGCATTTATCCAGTACACACGGCAGTTTGGACATCCTGTGGCACAGCTCGCGGGTGTGGCAAGCGTCTTTCAACAAACTGCGGCGGCGGCAGAGCGGGTATTTGCGTTTCTTTTGGAAGAAGAAGAGCAAGAGGATGGATTTGCAAAGACTTCGGCCTTTGAGGGGCGTGTTACATTTGAAGATGTACGCTTTGGCTACGAGCCTGACAAAACCGTAATACGTGATTTTACCGCGACTGTAGAACCCGGGCAAAAAATCGCCATCGTTGGACATACAGGCGCGGGTAAGACAACGATTGTAAAATTGCTTATGCGGTTTTATGACCTTGTATCAGGGAGAATTTTGGTGGATGGCGTAGACATCAAGGATTACACAAGGGATGACTTGCGCTCTCATTTTGGGATGGTCTTGCAGGATACATGGTTGTTTAACGGCTCGATTGCTGACAATATCAGATATGGACGGTTGGATGCCACCGATGAGGATGTAAAAAATGCGGCACAGGCGGCACAGGCGCATCATTTTATCCGCACATTCCCGGATAGCTATAAAATGCAAATAAACGAAGAAGCCGATAATATCTCTGCCGGCCAAAAACAGTTGCTCACCATAGCTCGGACGATTTTGGCAGACCCAAATATTCTTATATTGGACGAAGCAACCAGCAACGTAGATACACGCACAGAGGTACAAATCCAACGCGCCATGGATAATCTCATGAGGGGTCGCACATGCTTTGTCATCGCTCACCGTCTGTCCACTATACGGAGCGCGGACATGATACTCGTAATGCATGAAGGGGATATTGTCGAACAAGGCACGCATGAGGATTTGCTTGCACGCGGAGGGGTATATACACGGTTATATAACAGCCAGTTTGATGTGATAGAATAATATTGGCGAAATGAGGTTAGCCATGAGAAGATTATATTGTCCCACCTGTGGCACCCCTGACCCGACTACCAAGAGAATGAGTGGCTTTGAGAAAAAAAGCCGGATGCAACATATAAAAGAAATGCTGCTTTGGTGTATTCCTGTGTTGGGTGACTTGATTTTTGTCGGTACAACAATAACCGATTTGAAAAAGTATAATGTGGCAATATGCAGTAATTGCAATAAAAAATGGGAAGTGAATATTTAGGCGGGTGCCGGTTAGGGCTATACAACATTTAGCTTGACGTAATGTAGCAAGCTGTCCCTTGATAGAATTTCTTCATCTCCATTAACATATTGATATATACGCCAAATGTCATCTCGTAAAATTGGCAAATAAAAAATATGTCCTGTTAGCGTAGAAGCTTGTTTGTATGCTCGTTTTAACTCTTCTAGCTTGGCCTTGTAGATTTTATTGTCAAAATTTCCTGACATACTTGAAGAAATATTGACACTTTTTACCTCAAATATATGAACTCTGCCGTAACTATCCTTCATAACAAAATCCGGGTAAGAAAACCGCCGTGTACCCAAGTAATATTCAAATTTAATTGCCGAGTTTGGAACATAATTTTTACCCCATACATAAATTTGTTTTGCTGTATTTATAAAATCAGGCTCTATACCTTGTAAATTAGGTTGGCCTGCGTTAGGATTTTTCTTCCCAACGAAGAGCCGTTTCCCGACTCGCTCTCCGTCGTTATTATCTTCTTTTACGAGGTCTTTTAGAATTTCTGCCCACTTCCACTCGGCCTCGCTGTCGAAAGAAAACTTCTCTTTACCATCGTTGCGTTTCCATACCCAGTCGGTTATGTTTGTGTAGTAACCGTTATCGGCGTAATGGGAGGAAGGGGCGAAGGAAGCTTCATCTGCCGCCTCCATACTGTATGTGTAGTCACAGATATATTGGGTACTCTCGGTTGCTATGGATTCTATATTTTCGGCAAAGTTTAGCCATCTGGAGAAATCATCCGCATAATCATGACCTATTTCCTGAACGCTAAGTTCAGCTTTTTTAAAGTCGCGGTATAATTTGAAAATGCTTGATGGTGCGATAGCAACGGGTAACTTGCTTAAAAAATCGTGAATGTCAAAAAAAGGCTTTTCTGATAAGGTTTTTATCCTTGTTGTTGTTACCATAAATTCATTTGTAATAATGTCGCTATCTTGCCATAGTTTTACTCCAAAGCTCTTTTTCAAGTCGTCGGTGACAATGCCCCACACCCACGCTGTCATTGCTAATTTTTGTGCTTCTTCCGAAAGCATTGCGTAATCAAGTAAGCGAGGGTTACGGCGCACACGCCCTATGACCTGCTCGTCCAATTGCTTGCTTTTGCTATCCCTTATCTGATATAGCATACAAGCGCGAGGAATATCCCATCCTTCAGTTATTACCATTTTAAAGATAATAACATCTATAGTCGAAGAGTTTTCTTTTGCATAATCCTTCCATTTGTTGATAGGGAGTTTTTTTAAATCGTCATTTGTATCACATTCTTTGTCATTGTTGACAATTAGCATCCATTTCAACACGTTCTCCTTGTTTAGTGCGTTGTATATTTTTTGCAGCTCCTCGTCAGCTTTATCCTTGTTTGATATTTGAATAATCAGGCATGGATTAACTCCAAGCAAATTGCGGTATTGTTCTCTTATTTCTTGAAATTTTGTAACAACGTCTCCAACAGCGACATTGGGGTCATCTATTATCTCAACGTTTTTGATGAGTTTGGCCGATACGGCTTCTGCGCTTGTAATTTCTACATCGGGATGTTGCCCTCGTGATAATTTTGGAGTTGCCGAAAAGTTATATGTTTTTGTAAAGTATCTGTCCGACAAGCTGTCGAGGTTGTTTGTTGCGATGTGGCATTCGTCTTTTATTAAAAAAACGCGCTTCATTGTTTCACTAAAACACTTAGGCAATATTATGCTGTGTAAAAAGCTTTCCATCGCTCCTTGCATAAGTTTACCGCCCTTTTTATATAAGTCGCGTGGCAATATGTACACGTTATAATCTATCGGCACAAACAACCTTTCTTCTGCCGCAACTTCGCTGGAAATAAGATAGGGACGCAATGATTTAAAATCCCCTTTTGCGGAATATTCCATAAATTTTTCATAGTTCTGTGTTGCAAGGCTACCTTTTGAAAGTGTGGATACGAGAAATATAACATCCTCAAACTGCTCGAGGATGCTGTTCATCATATTTGCCATCATATATGTTTTTCCACTGCCTGTGGGTGATTTGAATGTGATTTCATCTTGTGTTGTGGTTAGATTGATTAGCTTTTTAACTGCGGCTTTCTGTAGTTCTATGGCAGCTTGTAGCATTATGCCTCACCCTCAATTCGGCTTTTATAGTCAGTATCGTTTTCTATGGTACGTTGTGTGCCTTCGAAATTTTCGCAGACCCATTTTATTTTATCGTTAATATTTAAAGCGGGTTGGCCATACAATGTTTCGTCAATTACATCGAAGGGCGTTTTGCCGGTAGTTGCCTCAAAGTTTGCAACGCGAAAAATATCATATACATCAAGATTGTTGCCGAGTGGTTTGTTTTTGTCCAGCCATTTGAAGTCGTCCGTGCCATCGTAGCATGAGCCTGTCATAATGCGTTTTAATCGTTTGGATGTAACATCTTTGACGATGCCGCTGGGAGTTGTCTCTGTTATTTCATTGGATGTTACTAATATAAATTGTCTTTGCCCTTCGCTTTCATTAAGCTCCAAAACAGCCTGTCCTGTAGTCCCAGAACCCGCAAAAAAATCAAGAACAATTGCGTCTTTTGTAGCAATGCTCAAGCATCTTTTTATTAGTTCTGTGGGTTTTGGATTATCAAAATACATACCCATAAGGATGCTTTTTAATTCTGAACTCCCCACACTGTTTTCGGCGATGTCATTCCATAGCGTATCGGCTCTTTTGCCATCGTTAGCTCGCTCATCCCAGTAGTCTTTAACCCTTAATGTTTTTCCTTTTAAGTATAGTCGTCCGTCATTTTCTAATTTCTTTATCTCGCTACGTTTCATTCTCCAGCCCTTTGCAGGGCAAGGCCATTTTTTTCCATTATTGTCAATGTAGTCGTAGGTAGTCTCCGGCCCCGGGTCTCGGGGTTTTTGTAGGCTAATGGTTGTATAATAACCTCGTCCGTCGTTGTCATTTTTGGAATAAGTTTTTTTTGTTGATTCTGCAAGTTCTTTGTATACATCGTTGAGGTTAAGATTTTTGGTTTTTGAATACAGCAATATGTATTCCGTGTTTATTGTAAATTTATCTTTTTCTGTTTTTACACTAGAATTTTTTTGCCAGACAAACGAGTTTACAAAATTGGCTTCACTAAATATATCATCAAATAACCCCTTAACATAGGCGTGATTTTTGTCGTCAATACTGCAAAATATCAATCCTGTATCACTCAATAATTGCTTTGCTAAAACAAGGCGAGGATACAGCATGGACAGTAAATTATCGCGTGTTATTGCATTGTCATAATTTGTGGCCGCAAACTCTCCCATTCTGTCCTTGCCGTAAGGCGGGTCAATATAGATAACATCAATTTTACCCCTATATTCAATTTGAAGATTAAGGAGAGCGTCGTAGTTGTCACCTATGATAAGTTTATGGGTTATGGTGTCATCACATGTTTTAAAAGACAACTTTTCGCTCTTTTTAAAGTATTTTATATCGTCTTTCATTTTTTCTATTCGCTTGTCAAAATGAAAGCCCGTACGTTTATATGTAGTGCCTAGCGCAGCAATAGACAGGGCTTCGTGCGTATTGTCAGAATTGTTAATTAGCTTTTTTAACAAATCGGCATTTGTTTTTTCTAATATTTTATCTTCGAATCTTTTATTAATGTCTGCTATTATCTCTTGTTTGATTTTTTCAAAACTTGTCATTTGCGTTCATCCTTCATAGCTTTCTTTTAATCTATAGCTAAAAATGTAAAATGATTATAACAAAAATTAGTTGTTCCGCAAAATTTGTCTTGCTCGCAACTGGCCGCACGCCGCATTAATATCCCCACCGAGGCTTCTTCTTATGGTGACAGGGGTGTTTTTTTCTTGCAGAATTGCGGCAAATTTTTCTGTCTCGCGTCGTGGTGTGTGGGAGAATCCGGAGCGTGCTTTGTTTATTGGAATCAAATTTATATGGCATAACAAACCCTTTAATAATTTTGCCAGTAGTTTGGCATGTTGTACGCTGTCGTTTAGTCCATGGATTAGTGCATATTCGAATGTTAGACGGCGGTTGGTTTTGTCGGCATAATGGCGACAAGCCTGTATTAGCTCGGGGAGGGGGTGGGTTTTTGCGATGGGCATTATTGTCTCGCGGATTTCGTCGGTGGGTGCGTGCAGGGAGATTGCGAGTGTGATTTGCAGTTTGTGTTCTGCCAACTCATAGATTTGTGGGACAAGGCCACATGTGGAGATGGTGATATTGCGTTGGCTTATGTTTTTTCCTTTGGGGTGGGTGATTAGCTCGACAAATCGCAGGGTAGCGGCGAGATTGTCCAGTGGTTCACCACAGCCCATCAATACAATATTTTTTATGTCAGGGTTGTGATAGACTTGCATGAGATATTCACCTGCGGTTAGGTTTCTGTGAAAGCCCGATTCTGCGGTTGCACAAAATTTGCATCCCATCCTGCATCCGGCTTGGGTAGAAATGCATATGGTGTTTCCGTGTTTGTATCGCATTAGGACAGACTCCACAAACACGTCGTTATTTATTTTGTTCAAATATTTTTCAGTTTTGTCGTTTTGGTTAAACCATTGCTCCTCCACAGAAATTTTAGGGATAAAAAACATCTCCGATAGCTCGTAGCGCAGTGTTTTTGGCAAGTTTTCCATCTTTTCAAAGGTAGCCGCATTCCTGCGATGCAGCCATTCGAAGATTTGGTCTGTTCGGTATTTTGGCAAATCGGGCAAGAAGTTTGACATTTCTTCATGTGTGAGAGATAATACTTCGATTTTTTTCATAAGTCAGATTTCCCTTCAAGGAGTGTGTTTTCATTGAGCCAAATTATCCAGCTAAATCAAAGTTTAATCAATAAAATAGCGGCGGGAGAAGTCGTTGAGCGTCCGCTTAGTGTGGTAAAAGAGTTGACCGAAAACGCAATAGACGCGGGTGCCACTGTCATCACTGTAGAAATCCGTGATGGCGGGCTCACCAGCATAAGGGTGACGGATAATGGTGGCGGGATTTCGCCGGAAAATTTGCCCCTTGCGTTTGCGCGGCACGCAACCAGCAAAATAATCAGCTTTGATGACTTGATGAGTGTGCAGACCTTGGGTTTTCGTGGAGAAGCACTTTCTAGTATTGCAGCAGTTGCGCAGGTGGAGATGATTACAAAGACTGCGCAGACATTGGCGGGGACAAGGGTAGAAATCCATGGCGGAAAGTTGCTTTCTTCAAAAGAAATAGGCTGTGCCGATGGCACTACTGTAATCGTTTCCAACCTTTTTTACAATACACCCGCTCGCAGAAAATTTTTAAAAAAGCCCGCTGTAGAGGCAGGGTATATTGCATTTTGTTTAGAACGTCTCGCACTAGGCAATCCGTCGCTTGTTTTGCGATATATTAACAATGGGCAAATCGTGTTCCAGACTACAGGCAACGGCGATTTGAAAGCGGCATTGCTAAATATTTATGGCCGAGAAATCGCAACAAAAACAGCAACAGTAGACGCAACCGAAAACGATGTCCGCCTATACGGCCTTGTGGGCAAGCCGGAAATCGCTCGTGCAAACCGTCGTCACGGTAGTTTTTTCATCAACAGTCGATACATAGATAGCAAGCTTGTGACTCGCGCCATTGAGAGCGCGACGAAAACGATGCTCCCATCGGGCAAATTCCCTGTATATACGCTAAACCTGACGATGCCGCATGATGCCCTGGATGTAAATGTCCACCCTACAAAAATGGACGTGCGTTTTGCCGCCGAAGAAGAAATTTTTGCATTTATAGAAGATGCGGTGCGCGATGCATTGGAAGAAAACAATCTGATTCCAACAGCACCCGTGGTGAGAAGAGTCGAGGTCCCAAAGCCCGAAGCGGAGCAGATACCGCTACCATTTGAACGAGTGAGGACTGTAGAAAAGTCCGAGCCAAAACCTGCCGCATTCCCCATGCGAGCATTGTCATTGCGAGAAGAGAGCCGCATAGCCACTGTCCCGGAGCCACAACCCGAGCAAAAACCCTTCACTCATTACAAAATCCATGGCTTGGTTTTCCAAACATATTGGCTTGTGCAACAAAACGAATCGCTTTATGTAATCGACCAGCACGCCGCGCATGAGCGCGTGTTATACGAAGAATTTTTGAAAAAAGCACAGCAGGAGGTTGTCCATGCGCAAAACCTGCTTGCGCCGATTACGCTACGTCTCACACCACGCGAAAAACAGGTTTTGTATGATAATAAGGAACTTTTTTCGCGCTTTGGCTTTGACATCTCCGACGATGACGAAATCTTGTCAGTCCCATTTTTGATGAAAGGGCCGCTGTCTACAACATTTTTTACGGATTTGCTGGATAAATTAGACCAAGTGGGTTTTGTGAAAAACAGTCCGTATACGCATAAAACCGAAATCATAGCAATGGCGGCCTGCAAAGCCGCCGTAAAGGCAGGTGACAACCTGCAAGAAAGCGAAGCCCAGGCACTTATTGAGCAGCTGTTGGAGCTGGACAATCCCTTCACATGTCCGCATGGACGACCGACTATTATCGAAATCACAAAAAAGGAATTTGAACGTAGATTTAAGCGATAATTTTCATCGCCATGGCAATGTCCCCCATAGTGGCAGCCCGGGGAATTGGTCGCGTGTACGGCTTCTTGTGATGGGGTATTCATAGTCCATGTCGGCGAGAGAAATCGGCTCACCGCTTAACATATGGGTTACATCATTATGCACAACACGCAATCTATCGATGTCTTGTGGGCGCAAATCAGGAGTATCACCTGCTTCTACCCGACGCAACGCCTCCGTCACGGGCAAAATCGTAAAGCATAACAGAGGCTCTCTTGTTGGGTCGTTCTGCCTCACCCATATGGGTACATACGACGCACCCGAAATATAAGCATTCCCATCTTCGTCACGCGCAACATCTACATAAAAAACCGCACTTGTCTCCCTCGGATGTGTACGCTGTGCAGATACAAAGTTAGCCATAGAATATGCCATAAACGCTCTGCGTACAGCTCCATCCTCGTTTTCTACGTATACAAACTCTGCGGGTAGCAGGGTATGTGGGTGGTGATTCATCACCATATCCGCGCCTTCATCCAGGAAGAGATGCATCGTCCTCATCCAGTTGACCCATCGGGTATCCGTGCGGTCAAAGTTGTCCCACTGATGACCGCCCCCGGCTCGGTTCATTGTGCCGTAGTATTCTATTCCGATATGGGGCGATACAATGATAAAATCAGACTCTAATGCCCGCGCCCTTGCCATGCTTGCGCGTATCATTTCGTAGTCAATCTGTGACTGCCCCACAAGGTCATGATATACGATTTTTACCATAAAATTATAGTAACCAAGGTCTATAGCGTTTGTATGCATTGTGAAGTTAAGGATGGCAAATGTAAATCCGTTAACCTCAACCAACGTAATCTCGTCACGGCAAGCGGGTGTCAAAAACGTCCCCGTAAACCCAAGCCCTACCTCGTTTAGGATTTCAATCGTAGAGCGCACCCCCGGTACAAAAGCGTCAAAGCTGTGGTTGTTGCCTGTCGTTACCATGTCAAATCCGGCGTTCACGAGAGCCTCTGCCAAAGCGCGAGGCGAACGGAACAAAGGCCACCCTGCATAACCTCCGCGCACAAGAGTGGTCTCCAGATTGCCTATGGCAAAGTCTGCCGACTGTATGTATGGCGCGATATATCTAAAAGCGTAGTTAAAATCATATTCACCAAAAACTATGCGTGCCGCATCCATCTGTGGCATATGGCACATGATGTCGCCGACAAATGCAAGTCTCGCCGTAGGCAGTGGCTCCGGTGTCGGTTTGGGAATCAGCTCGGGAACAGCCTCGGAAGCAATCTCGGATATGAACTCGGGCGTTGGCTCAAAAATTGGCATATCTTCGGACGGTACGGTCGCCAAAACGGGTGCGGTCTCCGAGTTTCCGCCAAGTACAACCAGTAATACCACCGCCATGGCCACTGCGATTAAAACCGACATGACCGCACAAATTACTAACCAGCCTCTTGATGTCAAAAAATTTCCCCCGCTCATGAGTTTTTTAAAGTATACTATAAAAAAGGAGGTTTTTCTATGAGAACAAACAAAGACAGGCTACCTGTTTTATCCGTGCAAGGCGTGGTGCATCACCCAAAAGGCGGTGCGGCCGGCAAAATCACAGCAGACGGTGGCGTAGTATGGCTTGCGGGTACCGGGGGTATTACATACAATGCTAAAATCGGCGACCCCTGTATGGGATGGGTTGCCGACCATCTGGAACCCGGTGTGACTGCTCGCAACAAAGAGGATGACAACAATCAAGCCTTTACGGTGCTGTCATGCATCGGCAACGAAGCCACAATACGTAGTGGTGATGCAAAGGGGGGCAAAGGCATAGTTACGGGTAAACACGGCGGTTGTGAGCATGTACTAATCCATTTTGACCAAGAAACGCTGGAACAACTAAACATAGGCGATGTGATAATCATAAAATCCTGCGGGCAGGGCATGGAGTTTTTGGACTATCCGGAAATAAAAATGCGGAGCGTAAGCCCCGCGCTTTTAGAAAAGATGAATATATCGGAAGAAAACGGAAAACTAAAAATCGGTGTAGCAAAAATCGTTCCGTCGGCAATTATGGGTTCAGGCATAGGCCACCAAAGCTCGGCACGCGGAGATTATGACATCTGCCTCGCCGACAACGGCAACATAGAAAAATACAATCTCTCCGACCTGCGCTTTGGAGACATCGTAGCTGTCACCGATGCAGATACCCGATACGGTCGCGTATACCGAAAAGGCGCGGTTACAGTCGGCGTGGTAGTGCATGGCGATAGCTTTATCGCAGGACACGGCCCGGGTGTCACCACACTCTT
>WRGY01000086.1 GCA_009786925.1 Defluviitaleaceae bacterium
CTTGCGCGGCGCAGGGGTTCTTCTTCTGCCAAGATTTGATGCTTATGGTAGAAGGCGTTATAGGCTTGTGCCAGTGCGATTAGGTGGCGAGCGATGATATATGGTTCGTAGACATCTGCGGCATCGCGTATTTTTGCAGGGAAGTCGTGGATGATACGTAACACCTCAAAAGGCTCGTCGTCGGCGAGCAAATCCGCATCGAATGATGAACCGGAGATGAGTGCAAGCCCTAACGCGCCAAAATCCATGCGGCTTTCGGCAGAAAGGGATTTGCGCAATACACTACATGCGCGTGCATGTGTATATTGTACATAGGGACCTGTTTCGCCTTCAAAACTAAGCATCCTGTCCCAGTCGAATACGGTGTCCTTTATGCGTGAGTTGTATAGTTTGTTAAATTTCAGCGCGCCTATGCCCACCTGCTCTGCCACACGCTCTTTGTTACCCAGGTCGGGGTTTTTTTCGTTTATGATTTCTAATGTTTTTGCTACGGCTTCGTCCAGCAAATCTTCTACTTTGATAACATCGCCTCTGCGTGTGGACATTTTGCCCTTTTCGAAGAGATACATGCCATAAGGAATATGCTCAAGGCCGCCTGCCCATGGATAGCCCATGAGTTCTACTACCTTAAACCACTGCGCAAAATGTAAGCTCTGCTCATTGCCGGTCACATACAGGCATTTGTCAAATTTGAATGTCTGATAGCGGTCTACCGCGGCAGCGATGTCGCGTGTGGTATAGAGTGTGCCGCCATCTGATTTTAGGATTAGACTTGGGGGCATATTAAATGCTTCGAGGTCTACTATTTTCGCGCCTTCGCTTTCTTTTAAAAGCCCTTTTTGTTCCAAAGTCTCGGCAACGGCTTCCATTCTTCCGTTGTAGTAGCTCTCTCCACGCACCAGGTCAAAGTGAATGTCCAGCCTCTCGTAGATTCTTTCGAACTCGTACATGCTAAGTTCGCAAAACCACTGCCATATGCGTAGCCCTTCTTCGTCACCGTTTTGCATCTTAACTACCCATGCGCGTGCCTCGTCGTTTAGCGATGGGTCTTTGTCTGCCTCTTCGTGAAATTTCACATATAGGCGTACAAGCTCGGCGATTTCGTTTTTGTTGACTTCTTCTTCGTTGCCCCATTTTTTGTACGCGGTGATAAGCTTTCCAAATTGCGTACCCCAGTCACCAAGGTGATTTATGCTTGTGACTTCGTAACCCAGGAAACGGTATATGTTGTCCAGTGTTTTTCCGATAATGGTTGTCCCAAGATGACCGACATGGAAATGCTTTGCTATATTTGGCGAAGAATATTCCACTACAACGGATTGGCTTTCGCCTTCGCCGTTTGAGCCATATTCGGGTCCCGCATCCAGCACCTCAAAAAGCACCGCATTAACAAACGCTGTGCGGTTTAAGAAGAAATTAAGATACGCCCCTGTGGCTTTTGCCTCGCCCAGCCAACTTGGTCGGTCGGCCTCGATTTTTTGTGCAAGCTCTGTGGCTATGGCTTGCGGCGATTTTTTTAGCGACTTGGCCAGCCCAAAACATGGGAACGCAAAATGCCCAAGTTTTGAATCGGGCGGTGTTTCCACCGACAGCTCCAACTCTGCCTTGGGCAATTTTGTGTGCTTGGCCAAAACCTCCGCCAGCGATTTTACAAAATTTAGGGTTTGCTTTACTTCATGTTCATCGTAATTTGTCATACCGACACTCCCCTATCACTGAATCAATGAAAATATTTCTAACAATTGATTATACACATATCTTAGCAATAAGAAATAGCAAATTACTATACATGCGACATTTATTAACTTTATTATCCACTTTTGGCCGACTTCGTCAAGGAAAGTCGTGGAAATCATCTGAAAAACGGCAATAAAAAGCAGCTCGCCCATGAGTATCATAAAATCGCGCATATGTACACTCCCCGGATACTTTATTTTACAGTCTATTCACCATCTGTCGCAAAAATTAAAAGCGCGACAAAACTTCATATATAGTGTATAATTTTTTAAAAAATAATGGGGGTTATTTGATGCCAAAAAAATTATGCATGGCCGCGATTTTGTTGAGTATGACGCTGGCTTTTTTTGCATGTTCCGGCTACGAAGTCGGTGAAGAAATACCTTCGCAAGAGTATGAGCGAGCCGAAGAAGAGCAAGGAACGCGGGAACAGGCAGAGCAACAAGAGCGAGAAGAAGTCATGCCTGTGGTCGTAGAGCCAACACCGACACCCGCGCCTACGCCCGCTCCCATCACAGGTGCTTTGCTATGGGCGATAGATTTTGATACGGACGACTTTCCGGGTGTGGGGGGTGCGCAGGTCAATGCCGAGCGTGTCACGGACTTTGGACAAGACGATGATTACTCCCTTCGTCTCACTAACACCACGGGCAATTATACCAGCGGTGATGGTAACTTTTTCCGATTTGACCTGCCTGAGCAACTTGTGCAGGGTGGTACTTATGTAGTGTCATGGTGGGTGTATATTCCTCGTGACCGCAACCCCGATAAAGAAACAATCCCCGGTGGAGGGATTAACTTTAATGGGATTTTTGGGTCTAATGCACATCAACCTACAAATGACAGAGACCTAAATACCACGACAGCCATGGATTCTTGGGTAAATTTTACTTCCGAGTTTACTCTCGACCACCACTCGGGTGACGTGGATTTTATTATATTCCGCTTTCGTGTCAATGAGCCGGAGCGTGTACCCACTGTCTGGTACATTGACAATATCCGTATATACGAACTCGGTGTGCAAGAGCATTTTATTCCCGAGTGGAATACCGACCTTCCGTCCCTCGCGGCACGTTGGCAGGATTATTTTGTACTCGGCAATATCATGGAACCCGCCATCATCCGCGATAATCCACGCGGCGTAGTTGAGATGTTCCTGCATCACTACGGCTCCGTCACAGCAGAAAATGCCATGAAGGTGGACTCCATCAGCGGCGGTGGTCTGCAAGCCACACGCCCGAGCAGTCTAAACCTGGGCGGAGCACGCGCAGTTGTTAACTTTGCAGAGCAAAACGACCTGTATATGGTGGGACATACGTTAGTTTGGCATTCGCAGTCCGCGCCATGGCTCTATCTCAACCCCGCCGGCGGATACCATACACGCGCTGATGCAAAAGAAAATATGCGCTGGTTTATAGAGCAATACGCGGGCTATTTCGAAGGTCGCATTGATGCATGGGATGTGACAAACGAAGTGTTTACAAACGGCGGCGGTGCAAACCGTGCCGCAGAAAGCCCTGAAGGCAGTCCCGTCTATGACGTAGGCACATGGCAACGCGCCCTGCGAAACAACGTACCCTGGTATCACGCCTTTGCAAATGGTGCTGACTTCGAAGCGGGAGAACGCGCTTATGACTATATTTATTATGCATTCGTGTTTGCACGTCGTTACGCGCCATCCGCGCTTCTGATTTACAACGATTTCAACGAAGAATCGCCGCATAAGCGTAATGCAATGGCAAATATGACAGAGGAGCTAAACGAACGCTGGCACGCGGATTCTGTTAACAACCCTGCCTACGGCAACCCAAGTCATACTGACTATGGTCGCCTTCTCATAGAGGTCATTGGGATGCAAGCCCATTATAACGTCGGCACAAACATGGAGCATATCCGTTTGGCCATAGAGCGTTTTATAGAAACGGGTGCGCGGATTCATGTTACAGAACTCGACATCCACTTTTCCGGGCATGTAGAAGCAGACGGAAGTATGACTCCCGCTGTACAAGAACGCCAAGCCGATATGTTTGCACAACTCTTCCGCTGGTATCGCGAGTTTTCTGACTACATCGACCGCGTAACCATATGGGGGCGTGATGACAGCACATCGTGGCGTTCATTAAACGCACCTACGCACTTTGACCGTCTCTACCGCCCTAAGGCGGCATTCTGGGCAATCTACGACCCTGATGGGTGGAGAGATAGGCTCTAATTTTTGGAGGATGAAAATATGAAACTTTCAGCAATCGCAATTTTGGCAGCTCTATTTGTTTTTACAGCTTGCGGAGGACGCAATATCGGTGGGCGGGCATATAACTATGTGCGCAATAACGCCCCGACTGCAACACCCGAGCCGCCACCACCTACACCTACACCACCACCCGAACCGGAAGTCATTGATTTTGAAGCTATGTATGTACCTGCGGCGGGCAGTATCTCCTTGCGGGTCGAGACCATGGGCAGTCAACAATGGGATGGTGCGCAGGTTCCGATTTCTGTATTGGGACTGGAAGCGGGTAATGTCTACGAGTTTTCTTTTGATATATTTACTGCGGTTACGCAAGATGCGGTGGATGTCAGCATTCTGCTACAGACAAGCGGGCCGCTTTGGCGGCATATCGTACCTACGCAGGTGTTTACACCGGATAGTGTCATGGAATGGCAAAATGTCTCGGGGATACTGGATTTGTCGGCAGTGACCGGCTTGCCTGACAATATCCAAATAGTAAAAAATGCCAGCGGGCCAAACCCACATGCTAACGCAGTTTTTTATATAGATAACTTTGCTGTGAGGCATGAGGGCGAAATTATCGCGTTCTTCAACTTTGAGGATGACAGAATAGCACCGTTTTTTGATAGCGGACAGGCATTGGTGATGACCGCTGTGGCAGATGCGGACGCAGGTCGTCTGTATGCACCGGAGTGGGATATGACATTGCCGTCGCTTGCGTCGCGTTGGGCAGATTATTTTATCTTGGGTAACATCATTGAGCCACATCAACTGCGTGACAATCCACGCAATGTTATTGAGATGTTCCTTCACCAGTATGCAGCGGTTACGGCAGAAAACGCGATGAAGGTAGACGCAGTATCGGGTGGTGGTAATCAACGCACACGCCCCGCGACACTAAATCTCGCCGGTGCGCGTGCAGTGGTAGATTTTGCGGAGCAAAACAATCTATATATGGTGGGTCACACTTTGGTATGGCATTCGCAATCCGCACCATGGCTTTACACGGACGAAGCGACGGGATACCCCCTTACTCGTGCCGAGGCTATGGAAAACATGCGTTGGTTTATCGAGCAATACGCGGGCTATTTTGAAGGTCGCATTGATGCATGGGATGTAACAAACGAGGTGTTTACAAACTCCGGTGGCGCAAACCGCCCCGCAGACGGCCCCGATATAAGCCCCGTGTATGACATTGGCACATGGCAACGCGCTCTGCGCAACTATGCACCATGGTATCACGCCTTTGTAAACGGTGCAGACATAGACGGCGGCGAGCGTGGATATGACTATATATATTATGCATTTGTGTTTGCACGTCGTTATGCACCATCTGCATTGCTTATTTACAACGATTTTAACGAAGAAAACCCGCATAAACGTAACGCAATGGCAAATATGACAGAAGAACTAAACGAGCGTTGGCACGCCGACTCGGTCAACAACCCTGCATACGGCAATCCTGCTCATGCCGACTATGGTCGCCTTCTCATAGAAGTCATCGGAATGCAGGCTCATTACAACAGCGGCACGGATATGAACCAGATACGCGCAGCAATAGAACGTTTTGCACAGACGGGTGCGCGTATACATGTAACAGAGTTGGATATACATTTTCGCGGTCGTATGCACGCCCCCTTTACCATGACAGAAATGGGTGCGATGCAACAGGCAGAAATGTTTGCACAGCTCTTCCAATGGTATTATGAATTTTCTGACTATATAGACCGTGTTTCTATCTGGGGGCGCGAAGATGCAAGCAGCTGGCGTGGTGACGCGGGTGCCACACATTTTGACCGCTTCTACCGTCCAAAGCCCGCATTCTGGGCAATATATGACCCATGGGGCTGGCGCGACAGGATATAGGAGGGGGAAGTCTCAAAATGGCACGTTCAGTATCGGGTTATAATGACGAGGCCCGCATAAGTCGTGAGCACGCCATGAAGTATGTACAAATATGGCAATTTGAGCTTACAAAAATAGGCGCGGCACTCACCGCCGACCTATCAAGTAAGAAAATCACAAAGGCCGTATACGACATGCGCAAGGCAGAACTGGTAAAATCTACAGAAGATTTAAACAAATGCATAAAGACATTAAATGCACAGCATTCCAAAATGTAAAAAACAAAGCCCCAAACGGTTGATGTTTGGGGCTTTGTTGTATATTAGATGTTTTGGTCAAAACCGCTCAACCCTGCATTTTTACACCCACCACATGTTTGCGGCGGAGTCATACATCAAAATCGGCTTTAGGAAGCTAATCGCTTTTTCCAGCCCTTCTTCTACAGACATAAATGCGTCCTCATGCTCTATGCTGATTGCGCCGTCGTAGCCTGTGGCTCTTAGTGTAGAGATGATGTCGCGCCATTCTGACTCGTTGTGACCGTATCCTACGGTACGGAAGAGCCAGCTCCTGTCTACAAGTGAGCCGTAGCTGCTTGTGTCGAGTACGCCGTTTATGGCTGTGTTAAACTTGTCTACGCGGGTGTCCTTTGCGTGGAAGTGGAAGATTGCGCCCTTTAAAGCCTTTATGGCCTCGGTGGGGCTTATTCCTTGCCAAAAGAGATGGGATGGGTCAAAATTTGCACCGATGGAGTCGCCCACGGCGGCACGCAACTTTAGCATAGATGCCGTGTTGTATACACAAAAGCCCGGATGCATCTCCAATGCGATTTTTGTGACACCATGTTGTTTTGCAAATTCAGATGCTTTTTTCCAATAAGGGATTAGCACCTCATCCCACTGGTATTTTAGAATTTCGCCAAAGTCGTTTGGCCATGCGCATGTTACCCAGTTTGGGTATTTCGCGCCGGGATGGTCGCCGGGGCAGCCACTAAAGGTTACTACCGTGTCCACACCCAGCTTTTGTGCGAGGCGGCATGTGTTTTCGAAGTCGTTATGGTCTTTCTCTGCGATTTCGCGATTAGGGTGTACGGGATTTCCATGACAACTTAGCGCGCTTATCGTCAGGTTATACTTTTTTAAAAGCTGCTGTAACTCCGTGACTTTTGCAGGGTCATCCAATGCCTCCACCGGATTTAGATGAGTGTTACCCGGGAATCCACCAGTGCCGATTTCTACAGACTGCACGCCCAGCTCCGAAAGATATTTGAACGACTCTTCTACATTACGTCCATACAGCGGTACCGTCAGTACTCCTAATTTCATATTAAACGCCTCCCTTAAAACGCGCCCTCTGCGCGCCACGTAATTTTGCCTTTTACATATTATACTAATTCGTATTAAAAATCCATTGTTGCATTGTTCGGTTTGGGCAGGTTATTTTGTGAAGACAGCGTTGGTTACTTTTCGGGCGTTTATGTCGATGTCATAAGTAATGCAAGCAAATGAAAACACCCTTAAAATCTCATCAGAAACTTTTTTTATTCCCACATAATTTTCATTTTGGTTTGGGCCAATATGTGAAACCATTATCTCACCTATTTCCCACAAGATGTTGCACTCATCGTCAATGCAATAAACATTATCAGACGGTTGCTTCGACATATCGACCCCTTGACCGTAATGATAATAATTTGTAAGGCTGACAACCCACATTTTCGGGAATTTCAAGACGCTATCAATATCGTCATCGAAAGAAATCGCATTCTCTCCTATAAAAAGCGTTTTCTTGTCATCGCTAACTGTATGTCTATTGTATTTGAATGGGGATTCTGACATCACTGTACAAACAGCATCCTCGAACGAATTAAAAATGCTTTTTATGTTTGTTGATTCTCCCCAACCATCATAGACGTAATCTTCTTCGTAGTTTTGCATACGGTAAAATTTTTCCAAAATAACAGTGAATAAACCATCTTGCCGTTGCAAAATTACTGCACGTTCCTCGCCGTCATCAGTATATATAGTTTTGGCAATCTCCATAAAATCGCGTTTTAACCTTTCAATATCCATTATCTCTACAATGGCATATAGCGGTTCGCGATACATATACAATCCCCACATAATATTTTTTTTGCATACACCACAACGCAAATATTGAACAACGGAGTATTTACTTTCGCGTTTACGAAACCATATCATATCTTCCAATGGACAGTCACCGCAAAGTGCAAGCATTTCCTCATCGGAACAGCGTTTTATCAAGTTATCATTTGTTGACATAATATCTATTCCGAACAAAGGATGTTTGATAATCTTCCCGTTGAAAACTACTACTGTACCGCAACATGGACAATTGTTATGACTTCTCGCCAGTCGAAATCTTAGTCGATGCATCAGATTTAGCAGTCGAGCTAACAGATGGATTTTGTATACTAAGTAATCCACTAATATAAGCAGCAGTTGTTTTATAATAAAAAATATATCTTTCAGTGAACATAGCACGCCTATAAATGTGCCTACAAGAAAAGTCACTGCAAATAATAATATCAAATTACCCATTGTTCACTCGTATCGTTTTCCATAAAGCCTGTGTGGCAATTGTTAAGCCTAAGTTTAGAAAAATAGGCAGGTGCATTCTCTGTCGCTTTTGATGTGGATAGTCAAAATCCATGGTTAGTTCATCTTCAATGAATCCAAATTTTTTGTACAAAATCACGCACCCCCCAATCACCGACTCTAAAAATGTCGGCACGCATACTCTCAAAAAATTTATCTGTTTGTTTTACATATTAACAAAACGTCGGCAAAATGCATAGCATATATGGTAAAGGACGTGATGATTATGCCATTAGTTTTTCCCTCCAAAACGGCTCGGCCTCGTTGCGCAAAAGAGAATACCATGACCGAACATAAAGAGGAGGCGAGCTTTAGATACTATCCGCTGATGAGTGAAACAGGGATGGGGAGGACTGTTGTACCTGTAGAGCCGCTACAGCCGCCGCCACACAGGGTCGCACCACTAAAGCATCTGCTAAAGCCATATCAGACGGCACCTGCTGCGTCGCAGATGCCACCGATGATACCGCAGACTCCCATGCCTACGATAAAAACACCAATGATACCGCCTACGTTTCCGCAAATGCCACAGATGCCACAAGCCATCCATGCCCAACAAGCTCCTTCTCCACAAAAGGCGGCGGAGCAGTTTAGGCAGATGAACAAAAATCTGCCCGACGGTGTAAAATATGAGCCTCTCGATGACGAAATAATGAAAATTCTGCGTGAAAAAAATCCACAATTTAAGGCGCGGTTTGATGCCGTAATGCCGCCGGAGCCTGTGTCGCCGTCGGAGCCTCCGTCGCCACTCCCATCCGAGGTTGTTGAAATACTAAAAGGTATGGCTCAGTGCGAAAAAAGTATGTACACTTTTTTCAAAAACTTCCCCGACAATACCGCGCTATTGGCATTGTCAGAAGATTCTGAAAAAAGGATGGAACGGTTAAACGCGCTAATAAATATAAACAGCGCGGGTGGCAGCATCCCAGCGAACCTCTAAGCCCATAACTTCTGATACGTAACGTACAGGTACAAAGGTGCGGCCTTCTTTTATTACAGGTGTACCCATATCATCGGGTAGGGGAGTACCTACTGTTAGATGTGTGGTTACGCCTTCGCGTATGAATGTGGCTGTTTGGGTGTTGGGATTCCAGTCCACTTCCGCGCCTATGCCTTCGCCTATTATGCGGAATGGAACCATTGTGCGATTATCTGTCATGAAAGGCGGAGCTTCCAGTGTTGCGATGATACCGTTGCTCATAAAGAATGTGTCATCTACAGCAAAGCGCATAATCGGGGAAGCGGGTGTCACTTGAATCGGTGGTTGTGGAGCAGTTTCGGGCGTAGGGGTTGGTGTAGGTGTTGGTGTAGGCGTAGGAGTTGGAGTGGGGGTTGGCGTAGGCGTTGCCCCGCCTCTTGCCGTCGCTGTCATGATGGAGTCGAATGCGGGTTTTGGGCTTAGGTCAGCGTTAAAAATCAGCGGGTAGCCTGCGGCACGCCAGCCATGTGCATCGGTGTAACCCCAGAATGTCACACGGTTTATATACTCGGCAAATTCTAAATAATAGCCAAAGAGTCTTGCGTAGATTGCCGCCTGTGTTTCGAATAATGCCGGCAACTGTGCGGATGTTGCACGAGCTTGGCCGCCTTGCCAGCCGCCTACTGTGATGTCAAGTTCTGTTATGCTTATACGTGCGCCTGTGGCTATGAATGCCTGTATAGCAGGGCGTACATTATTAAAATTTGTCCTCCAAGGACCTTCGGCGTGGTAATGCGATTGCATACCTATTACTTCTATGAGCAATCGGTTGTCATATAATGGGTCATTCTGCCAGCGTTCGTTAACTTGCACTACCATCTGTGCAATTGCGTCACGCTTGCCCGGTTGCTCTTCGTTAAAATCATTATAGTATAAAATCGCATAAGGGTCGGCGAGACGTGCAAATCGGAATGCGTAGTATACAAAATCGGAGCCGCACTGATTGCCTGTAGCACCGTTTGCGAAAGCGTTATACCACTGTGTGTGGCTACCGTCCAGCTCTGATGTGGTTTTGCGGAGATGATTGCGCCAGTCCCCCGAAAAAGACCCAACGCCTGTCGTAAAGACCTCGTTTAGCACGTCCCATGAGTGGATTCTGCCGCGATAGCGACCTGCTACGGTGTTGATATAACGTTCCATGTTTGCCACTGCTTGGGTGCGTGTGAGTGGGCGATTGTTTGAGTCCGATGTGAGCCAAGCGCGTGACTGTGAATGCCATACTAATGTGTGACCAATCATAGCCATGTTGTTTTGCTCCGCCCAGTCTACAAGCCTGTCGGCTCTGCCCCAGTTCCAATTCCAACCGTCGCGTTGCGCACCGAGAAGTTGGTCTACCTTCATGTAATCCTCTGCTGTGATTGCATTAAAATGGCGGCGCACAAAGGTCGCGTCGTCGTTCATACGTGAGTGTCTCCAGCTACTGTGCCAGATTGTACCTACCATGAAATAGTCGCTAAATCTATTTGCGAGTGTATCCGCATTAGCTTGTACCGTAAAAAACGGAAAAAAAATCGCAAGCACCATTGTAAATGGAATGGTAAATGCGGCGATGCGTTTAAAAATAATTTTCATTAAATTGCCTCCCATAATTAGCAACAAAAATTTTGCCAAGCATATCACCAAATCATCGGATTGTCCACTCGTGAATATTGGAAAAAACATGGCATGGCGCGGGTTGCATAGGAGTAGTGATACGAGCATTGGAGAGTAGCGCGGAGTGTTTAAATGCAAGTCCGATGATGGGCAATTGCTCGACAAAGGTTTGTTGCAGCTGGCGTTTGGCTTGTACAAATGTCGGCTCTGTAGACGCAAACATAAGTGCCGTATAAGCGGTCTCCAATATCGGGTCATGGAGAAAGAGTTCACTCGCTTGGAAAAAAACAGAAACATCCGGTGCGAATGATAGTTCCATACCACCGATATATAGGTCAAAGTCATGGGTGCTGATACGAGCAAAGTACTCTTCTGACGGTATGATTTCTGCCACTGCGTCGAGTCCCGCTGTGGTAAGGCTTTGGGCGAGTCGGCGGGCAAGGGTTGCACGTTGGTTGTTTTCTGCATTTGCAATGATGATGAGTGGGTCAGAGATACGTACCGTTCCCAATAATGCGGCGGCGCGTGCAGGGTCGTATATGGGAGAAATATCTTGTGCCGCCGCCCATCCCATCGGGTGGATTGGTGTGGCAGAGTGTATTGCGTGGGCAAGATACAAACCCGCTACGGTGTCGGAGGCATTAAATGCGTGGGCGATTCCGCGGCGTGTGTATACATCTCTAAAGATACTGCGCCGATAATTAAATCCGATAAATTCAAAATACATAGCGGGAAAAATTTCGTACACGGGGGAGCGTACCATCTGTGTCCATTCTGTAAGCGGCAGATGCAGTACATCTATCCGCCCACGCTCAAAGGCATTAAAGTCCGTAGCTGTATCGGGCAAAAAAATCACGTCGATTTGCTCGATATGGCTACGGTTGTTGCTATGCGGATTGCGCATGAGTGTCATGGAGCGCATGGGTATATATGATTCTAGTGCAAATGAGCCGTTACCTATGGGGTTTCTGTTTGTGTCGCTACGCGGATTTGTCTCTCCCTCAAATACATGCTGTGGGATAATCGGAAAATTTAGTGAGTAGCCCATCATAACCGCAGGTCTCGTAAAAAAAATCTGTACTGTATGTGTATCGAGCCGTGACGTGCTTGCTATAGCATCCGCATGACTGCGATATATGGCGTTGCGAGGGGCGCGTCGCAAAAAGTCAATAGAAAATATAATATCATCGGCAGTCACGGGCAAACCGTCGCTCCAGATTGTACCCTCACGGATGGTAGCAATAACACTGGAATAGTCGGAGGCAAATTCTAAATCCGCCAAATGTCCTGTTATACGAAGCTCGTCGTCCAGTACTGCCAGCGGCTCAAAAATAAGACGCAGAATACGCGCCACGGTCACGTCCTCGTTGAGCAGTGGGTTTAGTGTAATCGGCGGCCTCGAATGCAATCTAAGTACACCATCTCCCGCGGCGGCAGGAGCGGTTTGGTTATAAGAAATATCTATGACCATGCCTTCGATTTCTTCTTCTTGCGCGTCGGGTTCGTAGTCATAGATTTCTTCGACAATGGTGTATACCAACCCTGATGGGCTTATCCTTTGTCCGTCCCCACATGCCGCAAGAAACAAAAGCAAGAATAAAAATATTTTCATCACACGCGCCTCGTTACTGTCAAAATAATATTATAAATCCTCTGGTTTTGGCGCACACGGCGCAGATAGTTATATGTCTCGGGGAAGGGAATCACGTCGAGGCTTTCGCCGTCGGCAGAAAACTGCGGGTCTGCGAGCCAAGCGGTTACATTGCCTTGCCCTGCATTGTACGCCGCAAGAGCAAGGTCTATACAGCCGAATCGGGCAACGAGTCGGTTGAGATAAAACGCACCCATTGAGATATTTATTTCCGGTAGCCAAACATCCTCGGGTTGAAAATCGCCCATACCCATATGCGATGCCATTTCTTCAGCGGTGGCGGGCATTAGTTGCATCAGCCCTTGGGCTCCTGCATGTGACAACGCGGCTTCGCGGAAACTGCTCTCAGCATGGATTACTGCCAAGATGAGTGATGTCTCCAGTTCCCCCGCATTCTCACGGATAATATCCAGATGCCGCACGGGATAACGAATATTAACAGCCATAGCCATTGCAATCACGGTGAGGATGACAATCACCGAGAGCATCAGTTTTTTCAAAGCTCCAAAACCTCCATATCATGCCAACCATTACGGTTTAGCGACATTGCCTTTAATGCGATTTCTACCTTACTGCGTAGTGCTATTGCACTGCCGTCGTTTTCTATTGTTATATTTGCGTGCTGTCGAAGATGTGCATCTCCCTTGCGGCTTTGCAATCGGCGTTTTGCCGTGTTTTCGTCAATCCCGTCACGAGCTGTAACACGCTGTATGCGTATTTCGTCAGGTGCTGTGATTAACCATATGCTGTCGCAGAGGGTACTCATGCCTGACTCTACAAGAAGCGGCGCGTCTATTATTGCAAATGTGTAGTTATTGTTTTCTGCCAGGGTATCTACCAGCTCTCGGGTCTTTTCGATTACGGCGGGGTGGATTATTTTTTCCAGCTCTGCCATTTCTGTCTTGTTGCCAAAGACTTTTTTGCCTAACGCACGGCGGTTTATTTCACTGTTGGCGTTTAGTATATCTTTGCCAAAATGGTCTACAATCGCGGCATATGCAGGTTTGTTTTTGCTCATAGTGTCGTGAGCGAGCTTGTCGGCCTCTATGATATAGCCGCCACGCTCCTCCAATATGGCAGAAACGGTGCTTGTGCCACTACCCGTAATCCCCGTAACTCCTATTGTAGGGAAATTATTTTGTCGCATACCAGCTTTCCCCCACTTTTACTTCTGCGGCGAGTGTCACGGAGAGGGTTGCCGCGTTTTCCATCTCTTCTTTTAATATAATCTCCACGCGCTCGGCTTCTTCTTTTGGGCTTTCAAGAAGTAGTTCGTCATGCACTTGCAGGACAATACATGCGGCCAGGTTTTCGCGCTTTAAACGTGACGCGACGTTTAGCATTGCAATTTTTATTATATCTGCGGCGGTGCCTTGGATTGGCATATTCATTGCCACGCGCTCCCCAAATGCACGCAGATTAAAATTAGACGATTTTAACTCCGGAAGTGCGCGACGGCGATTATACAAAGTAGAAACATAGCCATCCTTTTTTGCCTGTGCGATAGTGCTGTCGAGATAGGCTCGTACCTTTGGGTATTTTTCGAAATAACCCTTGATGTAGCCTTCGGCTTCTTTTACAGAGATTTTTAAATCCTCAGAAAGCCCAAAAGCACTAATCCCATATATTATGCCAAAGTTTACTGCCTTTGCGTTGCTTCGTTGTTCCTCGGTGACATCCTCGGGTGCGATATATAAAACCTGTGACGCGGTGAGCCTGTGTATGTCTTGGTTTTTGCGAAAAGCGGCAATCAACACAGGGTCATCGGACATATGCGCAAGAAGCCGCAACTCAATCTGGCTATAATCCGCGTCCAAAAAAACACAGCCATCGGCAGGGACAAACGCCCGCCGCAACTCGCGTCCAAGTGCGGTACGTATGGGGATGTTTTGCAGATTGGGTTCGGCACTGGATAGTCGCCCCGTGGCAGTGAGTGCCTGATGGAAAGTCGAGTGGATGCGTAAGGTTTTTTTATTAATCAATGGCAACATGCCGTCTACATAAGTGGACTTTAGCTTGGATACTGCACGATACTCCAGAATAAGCGGGATAATCGCGTGCTTGTCCTTCAATTTTTCTAAGACATCGGCGGCGGTGGAGTAGCCCTTCTGCGTTTTTTTGCCACCCTTTAGACCAAGTTTTGTAAACAGGATTTCGCCTAACTGTGCAGGAGAATTTATATTAAAATCCTCTTCGGCAAGAGCGTGGATTTGCTCGCTGAGTGCTGCGATTTTTTCATCCATCACCTCGCCAAAGGATACCAACGTATTTTTGCATACTTTTATGCCAACGCTTTCCATCTCTGCAAGGAGATGAGCCAAGGGGAGTTCTATATCTCTAAAGAGTGATGTCTGATTTGTTTTTCTTAGATTTTCTTCCAAAATCGGATAAGAATTGTAGATGTCAGCTGCGGCAGAGGCGGCGTATTCGGCTGTAGTTTCGCGCTCTTTTGTACGTTTGCCGTCGAGTGGGTCGAGTATATACTCTGCAAGCATGGTATCAAAGGTGATGTTTTTTACGTCACCGCATTGGCGTATGACGCTTTTTGCGTCATATACATATTTTGGTGCGTCGGAAGCCAGCCATGGTTTAGCAATCGCAAACAAATCCTCCTCTTGGCTTACAAGAGTGATTTCGCCACTACTGCATGGCGGAAAATAATACACACCGTCTGCATCCGCCACAGCAAAACCTGTGCCGACACCGACTTCTCCACATGGTAGCGGATAAAACGACGCACCTGCGTTTCCGTTTTGCAAACGCGAGAAAATGTCTTTGGCTTCTTCGCAGGTTTTTATGACTTTGTACTCTGCTTTTTTGATACTCTTCGGCTCGCCAAAACGTTTGTACAACCGCTTTAGCTCCAGCCGCCTGACCTCTGCCGCAGCTTCATCATTAAATAAATTTGTCGCTCCCGAGAGTTCTAACTCCACAGGTGCGTCTGTGGCGATAGCCGCCAATGCACGACTCAAGACGGCTTGCTCGCTAAACTCTGTCAAATTTTCTGACGCTTTTTTGGGCTTTATGTCTGCCGCATTCGCGATGGCATTTTCCAGAGTGCCATATTCTGCGATGATTTTTGTCGCTGTTTTTTCGCCGATTCCGGGGACACCCGGGATGTTGTCAGATGCATCACCCATGAGTGCCTTTACATCCACAAAAGCCTCGGGCGTAACACCATATCTCGCCATCACCTCGGCGGCATTGTAGTCCTCTACCTCAGTTTTGCCTGCTTTGGTCTTGGGCAAACGTATTTTTATTTGCTCAGAAGCAAGTTGCAGCATGTCACGGTCGCCTGTGATGATGACAGGCGCAACACCGCTCACAACCGCTTTTTTTGCAAGTGTGCCAAGTACATCATCTGCCTCATAGCCTTCGCAAGCGGCAGATGGCACTTGCATCTTTGCGAGCAATGCCTTTAGTGTAGGCACTTGCGCCCATAGCTCGTCCGGCATTTTTTTTCGTGTTCCCTTGTACGCGCCATACATTTCGTGACGGAATGTAGGCCTTGGCAAATCCCATGCAACAGTAATATAGTCCGGCTTTTCTTCATCCAAAAATCTGAAAAATATATTCAAAAATCCATAAATGGCATTAGTGTATTCTCCTTGGCTGTTTGTGAGCGTTGGCAGAGCATAGAATGCACGGTTTAAAATGCTAAAACCGTCAAAGAGCAGGATTTTCATAGTTCAACACGCTCCTATATTTATGATTTTATGATTTTAGCACAAAAACCATTTGTCGCATAGAATGGAAGATACAGGAAGGAAGATAAGTATGTTAACATCAGCAATTTTGGATACTGCGGTGGCAGACCTCATCGACTCATGTCCGCATTTTCATCATTCGATAATCGGCACGTCACGACTGGGCAAGCCCATACATGCGATTACGATTGGTCGTGGGGCGCGGTCTGTGCTGGTCAATGCAACACATCATGCAAATGAGTGGATTACTACATTAATCCTGATGAAGTTTTTGAAAGAATGCAAAATTGATTTTCCTTTGGACGATGTCACATTACATGCAATTCCGCTGGTCAATCCCGATGGGGTTGATATTATAAATGATGATGTGAGGCGGTCGGAATTTTTTGGCAAGGGTGGGGAGTCGCGTCTATGGAAGGCCAATATCTGTGGCGTGGATTTGAACTCAAACTACCCGGCCGGCTGGGAGCTTGCGAGGGAGCATAAATTTGCGCGTGGTTATACCTCGCCGGGCGCACGAGATTATGTAGGTGAAAAGCCGTTGTCGGAACCGGAAAGCTGCGCAATGGCCGCATACACATTGCATCATGATGTTGATGTGACACTTTCACTGCATACGCAGGGCGAAGAAATCTATTGGCGGTACGTCGACTGCAATCCCCCCGGCGCAGAGGCTCTCGCTCGCCGTCTTTCTGCCGTAAGCGGCTATAAGCTCGAAGAAGTCCCCGATGAGTCCTCCCACGGCGGCTACCGCGACTGGTTTATCCAAGCCTTCAATCGCCCCGGCTTTACAATAGAGTGTGGCCTCGGTGAAAGCCCTCTGCCCATCTCGCAGTTTGATGATATATATAAAAAAGTCGCACCGCTTTTATGGGAAAGCTTAAAAGCGATGCGACCAAGATAGTGGGTTTATTGCAATTGCGGCAAAGCCAGTTCATAGAGTTCGGGTAAGAAAACAATGTCGCCGCTTTCTGCCATGGATTCAAAAGCCATATATATTGCTTGCATCTTTAGTTGTTCCGGAGAGGGTGAACCCCATGGGCGCACTACGTCGTTTGGGTTTGGCTCTACGCGCTTTATGATGTGGATGCCATGGAAAGCGGCTATGGGTTCGCTAATTTCGCCTATGGCAAGAGCGCGTGTACCTTCTTCAAATTCTCCTACCATCACGCCGCTCACGAAGGTGTAGCCATCGGGATTGCCGACCATGCCCGGGTCTTCGCCATATGTTTCGATGAGGGTGTCAAAATCCTCTCCTGCTATGGCGCGAGCATGTATGAGGCGTGCAAAGTCCATTGCGTCATCCTCGGAAGCGAAGTTTTCGGTGGTGATGAGGATGTGTTTTGCCCCAAGAAGCTCTTCGTCATCTTCGCTCTCGTGGTATGCTTCGAACTGCGCAAACAAAGCGGGGTTTTGTACAATTTCCATCATCACGGTATCCATTAATGAGAACATGCGTAAGAGTTCTGTCAGGTGTTCTATGCCGTAGATGCCGTCGTTTTGCAGCATTTCTATAAAAACATCTAAGCCCTGAAACTCGGCGACTTCTGCTATTTCCATTTCAATCATTGCCATTTCCATGGGGTCGAGCAAGATGTTATTACGCTCCGCATAGTCTCGGAACAATACGGGAATGACAGAGAGACGAACGGCTTCTTCTAAGACTGCACGATTCCATGCATCTCTTTCCATCAGTTCGTAGACTGGCTGGAGAGTGTTCCATGCTTCCCATATGATAAAGGTGACTTCCCCCGCCGATACGGGTATGGAGTTGATGGTTGCTACAGTTACGTTTTCGCGT
>WRGY01000087.1 GCA_009786925.1 Defluviitaleaceae bacterium
AAAAAACGCTTATTTTGCTTTTGAAACTTCATATACACCATTTCAAAAATACGTTATTGGTTCGATTCCAAGAAACGATATTTCGGTTATAGATTTAGGTAGCGATAAGTGCATAAGTAGCTTAGAAATTAAACTTACAGCGTTACCAGACAACACCACTTGTCTGCTTACTGATGATAAGTTTGGCTCAGAAATCGTTGTTAGACCTGATACAATTGTATATCTTGCTTGTAGTTTTATTGAACTATACAACGGCAACCAAGAGGAAATATGGGAATTGGTTAGTCAGTTGGCAAGCAAAATTGATGATTGGACGCAAGCAAAGAACGTATTACCATTTATAAATGAAATTTGTTCGGTAATTCGTAAAATTGCTAATGACAAGTGCGCTTTGCAATCGCCTATAGTATTAAATCCTGTTTGGAAAACAGAGGGCAAATGTCCACAATTATCTGATAATTGCTTAGATGTGTTCGTTTGGAGCAACTTAGGTATTCTTAATTTATTTATGCCAAATATAAACTCTGAGATTTCGTCTATTTCACGACATACAAGGAGTGTTGTTTGGCTTTTTAAGATGCTGTCTGACTACGCCAATGATGGCAAATTTGATGGTGCTAAAATTATTGATGAATTATCGTACAATACGAAAAACGATAAAGCATTTGCTACAAGCGGAATAAGAACTAATCACATTATGAGTTGTGCCGAGCTAACAGCACCACGAATTAGAAAGGATGAAATTAAGAACATCATTTTAGGTGGTGGGCAAAACTTACTAAGCCCAGAAAGAAGATTTGACGCAATCATTTACAATTCGCCTGATTTATTCAAGGAGGAATTGGTATGAGAACATTAGATTTGTTTTGTGGTTGTGGAGGGCTATCACTAGGATTTCAAACTGCTGGATTTCAAATTCACTCTGCATTTGACGCTTGGGATAAGGCTATAGAGATATACAATAAAAACTTCAACCATAGTGCTGAACTGTTGGACTTATCTACTATCTCGCACTCATATTTTAGCGAACTTAGGCCAGACATAATAATAGGCGGTCCCCCTTGTCAAGATTATTCTTCGGCAGGTAAAAGGGATGAAAGTAATGGACGCGCTGACTTAACTATTACTTTTGCAGAATTAGTATGCGGTGTATCGCCTAAATGGTTTGTTATGGAAAATGTTGATAGAATAACCAAGTCCGATACTTTGCAAAAGGCAATTAATATTTTCAAGCGCAGTGGTTACGGATTAACACAGGTTGTTTTAGATGCCTCAAAATGTGGTGTGCCACAAAAAAGAAAGCGTTTCTTTATGATTGGCGAATTGCATGGTGAAGATGATTTTTTGCAAAATGCCCTAATTTCTAATCTATCTGACACCAGCATGACTATCTATGATTATTTAGGTGATGAACTTAACACTAAATACTACTATAGGCATCCTCGCTCATACGCTAGGCGTGGCATTTTCGGTATTGATGAACCTAGTCCTACTATTAGGGGGGTTAATCGACCAATACCAAGCACTTACAAAGTGCATGATGGCGATGCTACCCATGACCTCTCCCAAGTTAGAGTTTTGACGACAGAGGAACGAGCAAGACTTCAAACATTTCCTGTTGATTTTAAGTTTGAGGGGACTAAAACCGATTTAGAACAGATTATAGGAAATGCCGTTCCTGTAAATTTAGCTAGATATGTCGCAAGATGCTTATTTGAATATATCAGGAGGTGCGAAAATCACGAAACTATTTAACAAAAAACATAGTGGTGATAAAGAGTATGATAAAAGACTATTTGAACAATACAAGCTGTATGTGGAGTTGGCTGACAGAATTAGTCAACGCCGCTCCCTTGCGAATAGTTTTTTTATCACAGCCAATGTAGCTTTACTTACAGTCGCTTCATGGTTTCAAGAGGATTTTGGAAATTATATGTACCTAGTATCCGCCATAGGAGTAATTTTAGCTTTGTTTTGGTTTTTTGGCATTAGAAGTTACGGACAGCTAAACTCAGGTAAATTTAAGCTAATCCACGAAATAGAAAAACAACTGCCACTCAACTTATTTTCATACGAATGGAATTTGCTTGGCAACGGTAAATCTTATAAATTGTATTGGCCACTTTCTCATGTTGAGCGTGTCGTTCCATGGCTATTTATCATTTTGTATATAGCACTAAGCATTTTCGTTAAGTTAGGAAAGATTGATGTTGGTGTTGAAACAATTGCCACTTCTTATGAATGTATCAAATAAAAAAAGATAAGCAGAGTTATTCTCTGCAAGGAGGAAAAAATGAGTAATACGAACACTTTTATTTCACACCGCTGGGACGGGTCTAATGATTATGACAAAATTGCTAGTGCTGTTCAAAGAGCTGGTCTAAATCCCTCTGACAGGTCTGTGCCAGAAGATAGACCGTTGGATTCAAAAGGCAACCATCTAAGGATGGTGTTTGTCAAGTAGGTATTTTGTCAAAACACGAAAAAATTTTATGACCAATAAAAATAAATTTTATGAAACAATAAAGCCGCCACCGAGACACGAAAATCCACAGTGGCGGCTTTGTGTTTTGCTCATTTTCGGAAGCCACTTCCGATATTGTTTTCTAACATTATGCGGCGAATGTGACGATTAAATCATCTTCATCTTCCCGCGGAAGTGTGGCGATTGTCTGTACAGATGTGGTGGCTAACGGGGTGGATGTTTGGGAATCTCTAGCTCCAAGTGATGTATCTCTAATAATTTCTATTTCCGAAGTTTCGCCGTCCCAATTTACCAATGCCCCAAAGAACTCGCTTACAAAACGAAGCGGTACCATTGTTCTATCGTCGATAATTTGCGCTGGCACATCCATTCCAAGATTAGCCAACTCCGGCGTGATAGTTCCATCAAGTGGAATTAGCAATTCTCGTCCATTCAAAACGATTTGCGCTAACGAAGATGTATCTTCTGTCGGACGTATCCAGTCAACATCTGCACCGAGGGCATACGCCACGAATCGTATGGGAATGAGTGTTCTGTTATTTACGACTACAGGGAGTACATCCATTGTCTGCATTCATTGGGTTACAATCACGGAAATTGGCTTAAATTCTCGAAATGAGTATCTGGTGACGGTGTCTTCATGGGGAAGCGAGCGTACCTTGAATCTGAGTCGTTTGTGGATGCATAATGGATTGTTTGACTATATAGGATTGGCATATTTCGGGTAGAAAAAGATGGATTTTGTCATAAACAATTTGGCAAGTTGAGGAGAATGTGTTTATGGTGGACAGGAAGAAAAAATGGAAAAAAATCTTATTAGTATCAATAATTATATTATTCATACTTATTTTTATCGCAGCGTTACCTTTTGTAATTTTAGCAATTGGTTGGTCGCGAATGAATGCTCCCCGCAATGTAGAAGACCCTCGTGTGTTGGCAATGATTTCTGAAATTGAGGCAGTAGATTACGTGCATAGGATTCAATCTGGCGTATCTAGAGACGGCACAATAAGAATAGATGTTTTTGTGTATGAATCTTTTACTGTAGAACATAGAATAGTGATTATGGGTCTGCATGAAAAGTATTCATATACTGATGAGGGGAGAAGAACAACTGCGCCAATTGATATTAGATTCAGAAATAGTAGTGATGGAAGTCTCTGTTGGGGAGGGTTTTCCCTTCCTGAGCGGTTATGACCAAAACATCTACTTCCAAAAAATCCTTGACTTGTTGCTATAAAGTATTTATACTTTACGAATGACTGCTGTAGGAGAGTGTCGCCATGGATATAGAGGACGTGCGGCAACGTAAGATTTTATTGTACGACTTTTATGAAAAGCTTCTTACAGAGCGGCAGCGGGAGATTTTTTCCATGCATTTTATGGATGATTGCTCGTTGGCGGAGGTTGGTGAGGTTGCAGGGATTACGCCCCAAGCTGTGGCGGATTTGTTAAAACGTGTATGTAATAGGTTAGAAAAATACGAGGATTTGTTGGGGCTGGTGGACAAGGCCCACAAAATCACACTCGCTCTCGATGAGTTGGAAAACACCCCTGCAAACATAAAAGTATCAAAAAAGATAAGAGCATTGTGGGAGTGTTCAATAATGTAAAGTCGTTTAAAAGGAGCAACTTAATGGCATTTGATAATCTGGGCGAAAAACTGCAAGGCGTTTTTAAAAAGTTGCGCGGCAAGGGAAGGCTTTCGGAGGCTGATGTAAAAGAAGCCATGCGTGAGGTGCGCCTTGCATTGCTTGAGGCCGATGTCAACTTTCGTGTTGTAAAGGAGTTTGTCTCCGGCATTACAGAAAAGGCTGTGGGTAACGAAGTATTGGAGCATCTCCATCCCGGCCAGCAGGTTGTTAAGCTCGTTCACGAAGAAATGATTTCGCTCATGGGCTCGACCCAGAGCCAGCTTACTTTTTCTTCTAAGCCACCTACTGTCTACATGATGGTGGGACTACAGGGTGCGGGTAAAACAACAAGCTCGGGCAAGCTCGCTGGGCTTTTGCGAAAGCAGGGAAAACGCCCGCTTCTTGTGGCCTGTGACGTATATAGACCTGCCGCAATCAAACAATTGCAGGTGGTGGGCAATACCTATAACATCCCGGTGTTTGAGATGGGAGACAAGGTTAGCCCTGTAGAAATCGCAGAAAAAAGCATTGCACATGCGTCAGAAAACGGCAATGATATTGTTTTAATCGACACCGCAGGGCGGCTTCATATAGATGACGAATTGATGGGCGAACTCGGCCAAATCCGTACCAAGGTACGCCCGCAGGAAATCCTGCTGGTGGTAGACGCGATGACGGGACAAGATGCAGTAAATGTCGCCGCCACATTTGACGAAAAACTCGGACTAGATGGTATTATTGTTACAAAGCTCGACTCGGATACACGCGGCGGTGCCGTACTTTCTGTAAAAAAGGTAACGGGCAAGCCCGTAAAATATGTAGGAATGGGCGAAAAGATGGAGGACTTGGAGGCCTTCCATCCTGACCGCATGGCCTCCCGCATTTTGGGGATGGGCGACGTGCTTAGTCTCATCGACAAGGCACAACAGGCTTTTGACGAAAAACAGGCGGCAGAGCTTGAAAAAAAATTCCGCGAAAACTCGCTCGACCTTGAAGATTTTCTTACCCAAATGCAACAAATCAAAAAGATGGGCAATATCAAAGACCTAATCGGCATGATACCCGGCGCAAACCAAGCCGCATTGGCCGGTGCAGAAATCGACGAGAAAGCAATGGTACACATGGAAGCCATCATCCAGTCCATGACCCGCGAAGAACGCAAAAACCCCGACATCCTGACAGGCTCGCGCAAGCGTCGCATTGCCGCAGGCAGTGGGCGCAGTGTCCCTGAGGTAAACAGACTCCTAAAACAATTTGAAGAAATGCGCAAAATGTTAAAGGGCTTCGCAGGGGGCGGTATGTTTGGGAAAAAAGGTAAAAAAGGTTTTGGCAAATTAGGGAATCTTCCCTTTTTTAATTAATAAGAAAACAAAGGAGCAAGTAAAAATGGTAAAAATCCGTTTGAAAAGAATGGGCGCGAAGAAAGCCCCCTTCTATCGTATCGTAGTAGCAGACAGCCGCACCCCGCGTGACGGCAGAGTGCTGGCAGAAATCGGCACATATGACCCAACAAAAAAGCCTTCCGAAATCCGCGTAGATGCAGATGCTGCAAAAGACTGGATTTCTAAAGGCGCGCAACCCACAGAAACCGTCCGCGCACTCCTAAAAAAATCCGGAGTATAAAGGAGGGCCTTTGCCATGAAAGAATTATTAATTCTCGTAGCAAAAAATCTCGTGGAGCAACCCGAGCAGGTTAATGTAATCGAAGAAGAAAACGACGGCATTACCACTCTGCGCCTAAAAGTAGCCCCTGATGACATGGGCAAAGTAATAGGCAAACAAGGCAGAATAGCTCGCGCTATCCGCACGCTGGTAAAAGCCGCCGCAATTAATGAAGAAAAGAAAGTTAATGTGGAGATAATCTAAGCTGTTTCTGTGCTATGTTTTTTTTCCATTTCAGCCTTTAACTCTTCTACTTTTTCTACTGACAATGCGACTGTGGTTAGTCGTTTTCCGGTACTTAGTTCGCCTGTTTTGTCGTCTAAGGTTGCGCGGAAAATCGCAATGTACTCGGTTAGTTGGTCTTTTTCGTAGCAGAGAGCGACTGCATTTATTTGATTTCGGTCTGTGGCCAATGGTTTTTCTATAATGGGGGCGATAAAGCCCTCATTTATTTTGGTCAAATCGTTTTCGTCAAAAGACGATAATGCATAATTCATGAGTTTTATTTCGGCAAACACTCCCCTACTTTCCAGATAAACTCCGGGTTCTATGACCGCCACATATAAAGATGGTACAAATATAATCAAAAATTCGACAAACCATATAACACCAAGTACTACACCCGTCACCATGGTGCCGTCCCAGCTCCATGTGCCATGATAATTAAAAAACGTCAGGTCGTAGATAAATTCAGAAACGGGATATGCAAAATGGTACGATATTATTAACCCTGTCCACTCCATCAATACAGAAAAATCCGCAAACATTCCTATATCATAGTCGTTGAATCTGGCAAACCACAGGGCAAAAAATACACTCCATTTTAAATAATAAACAATAGAAAGACCCGCCAACACTACAAAAAAAGAGGCGAGTCTATTGGTGATGACCATGCAAAATCTGACGAAAAATACTGTAATCGCAAGCAGTCCCCCAAACCCAAGGGAAACAATAATCGCAAGCCATGCACTGGTCATTATGTCCAGCAAGGCAATGTACAGATAGCCAAGTGCAAGCCCCAATACCACAAGAATAACAAATAAAGCAATCAACCCAACTATATTACTTTTTCTTTTTACATCCATGTAGATACCCCCATTAGTTTTGGATATTGTGCTTTACCGTTGACCCTGCTACAGGGTCGTACTTTCCAAATTTTTCTACAATATAAAACAATATGGATTCGTTCCACATGTCTATGGGTTTTACTTTTATGCTTTCGTTTTGATTGCTCTCGCGTACCAATCTGATGGTGTCCGAGTTTTGTTGTGGTGCGAATGTAGCGTCCTCAAGCGGAACTACGGGATGAGTCCAATTCAAAAATTGTCCGTCTTTTAGCTCCAACTTGTCAGAAAATGTTATGTGCTTTTGGTTGATATTTTCCGGTGAAAGCTCATTTGTTACATAGTTAAAATAAGCGTCTATAAGTACATCTATATACTCCTCGGGTTGTGGCGAGCGTTTGGCGTTTAGTGTTATGCTCTTTTTTTCTCGGCTTATATAGACTGTGCGCGATTTGTGGACAGGGAAGAAGCCTACATAGGTGGTATTAATCCGCAGATTAGAAACCCCGCTTATATCAGAAAACGGAATCTCCAACGTTTCGGAACCATATGCCAGATACAGGCCACCCTCATAGACCCTAATTTCTGAATAAAGCCGCATAAAAAATCCGGCAAACACCCCATACATAACAGCAACCACAGCAATGCCAACAATAAAAAGCCATTCATAATCATTGACTATAACACTTCCGGGGTGAGCAAGCTCATCTAAAACAAGCCAAATCACCAAAGCAAAGGCAAGAAAGGTAGGTAATAAATACTTAAACCGCCTGAATCGTCTCTGGCCTTCACTCGAAATAGATGTGTTTAACAACTGACCAAAGCTATTTTCTTGCATAAAAAAAACCCCCTTTGAAATTTGGGGGTAGTATAGCATTATTTACCTACGTCAACAACATCCTATCCGAAGCCATTTCTTCTCCACTTGCTGTCTCAAACATCTTTAGCAAGTCCTGTACGGTTAGGTTCGCTTTTTCTTCGCCCTTTACATCCAAGATTATATTTCCTTCATACATCATCATGAGGCGGTTGCCGTTTTTTAGGGCATCGCGCATATTATGTGTCACCATCATGGTGGTTAGATTATATTTGTTTACGATTTTGTTGGTCAGCTCCAGCACCTTTTTTGCGGTTTTTGGGTCGAGGGCGGCGGTGTGTTCGTCGAGCAACAATACCTTGGGTTCTTTTAGTGTCGCCATTAGCAGTGACAATGCCTGCCTCTGTCCGCCTGAGAGCAGTCCAACTTTGTCCGACAGGCGATTTTCGAGGCCAAGCTCCAGGGTTGCAAGGCGTTCTTGATAAAATCCGCGTTCCTTATTATTTATATGCCAGCGCATACCACGAGTTTTTCCGCGGCGATAGGCCAAGGCCAGGTTTTCTTCTATACTCATGTCGGTGGCTGTGCCTCTGCGTGGGTCTTGGAATACACGACCGAGGTATTGGGCGCGTTTGTACTCGGGCATATGAGTGATGTTGACCCCATCGACACTTACCATTCCCTTGTCGGGGAAGAGTGTGCCTGCGGTGATGTTTAGCAATGTACTTTTTCCCGCGCCGTTTCCTCCGATTACGGTGACATAGTCGCCGCGTTCCAGGCTAAGGGACACGCCGTTAAGGGCATGTTTTTCTATGGGTGTACCGGGCTCGAAGGTTATGTGGATGTTTTCGATATTTAGCATTATTTCACCCTCCTTGCAAAAATCTTTGCACCTTTTTCACGGATGAGGGGCATACATAATGCGATTGTGACGATTATTGCAGTGACAAGACGTAGGTCTGTGGGGCGCATAAAATCTACGCTCAATGCGAGTGCGATGATGAGTCGGTATATAATCGAGCCGATGACGATTGCGATGAGACTCGTCCAAAACATCCTTGGGCGAAAAAGCACTTCTGCTATGATGACGGAGGCCAGTCCTACGACGATTGTGCCGATTCCCATATCCACAGATGCAAATCCCTGTTGTTGCGCCCAAAGCGCGCCCGCCAATGCAACAAGCCCATTAGAGAGCATGAGACATGCGATTATCATGACATCGGTATTAATCCCCTGTGCGCGCACCATTTGCTGATTGTTGCCTGTTGCGCGGATTGCACTGCCAAACTCCGTACCCATAAAGCAGTAGAGGAGCGAACTTGCCACGATGACAATAACAAGGCTAAACAGAATAATCGCGTTTGGTCGCGAAAGCCCTGCATCAGTCAAAAAAGTAAATACCGACACAACACGTTGCGGCCCGTGGGGCAAGAGTGGCACATTGGAAGTCCCCATAATCCGTATTACAATCGAATACGAAGCAACCATGGTCAAAATCCCCGACAAAATCCCGGGGATTTTTAGCTTAGTATGTAAAATCCCCGACACAAGCCCCGCAAGGCATCCGATTACCATAGCAAAAGCGGTGGCCAAAAATGGGTTGACCCCACCGGCCACCAGCCGCGCCGCCATCCCCGCACCCAAAATAATCGACCCCTCGACAGAGAGGTCGGGCATTTTTAGGATACGAAAAGAAAGAAAAACACCAATCGCCATAAGCGAAAAAATCAAACCAAGCGACACCGCGCCTTGAATAATCAACATATTTTAGTCCTCCGGAAACCAAACATAGTCAGCAAAACGTGCGGGTATTACCATCCCCATCTCTTGCACCATAAAACCGTTGACGATGTACTCCAGCGACAAATCCTTGCCAAACACAATCGGCATCTCGGCAGGGTTTGCGCCGTTGATTAGGATTTCGCGTGCCATACGCCCGCTTTGGAAGCCCAGCTCAAAATAGTCTATGCTAAGTGTGGCAATACCACCACCCATTACCATTTGGTTTTCTCCCGGGAAAACGGGAACGCCCGTCTCTATTGCAACTTGGCCTACGATGGGCATTGCGTCGGCATGTGTGTTGTCAGTGGGTAGCCAGATTGCATCTACGCGGCTTGCGAGCGACAGGATATTCTGTTGGACTTCGGCGATGGCTGTGATGGAGCTTGTGACAACCGTAAGACCAAGAGAACGTGCATGTGCGGTGGCGAGTTCTGCTTGATAAACAGCATTTGTTTCACTGGAAGTATAGGCAATACCCAAGGTCTGCAAATGCGGCACAAACTCAAAGAGCATTTCGATTTGCAATTCTATGGGGTTCATATCCGACGCACCTGTTACATTTGTACCGGGTGCGGCATTGCTGTTTACTACACCCGCAGCTTCGTAAGAAGTGATTGCCGAGCCTACTATAGGGATGCTGTCCGTCGCACCAAACATGGTCTGCACACTGGGTGTTGCCACTGCAAGTACGAGGTCTACATTGTTGTTTACAAATCTGTCGGCAATGGTCGGCAAAATCGTGCGGTCACCCAAGGCGTTTTGTATATCAAACTCCGCCTCTATACCATAGTATTCAAACGCCGCAATAAAACCTGCCTGCGCAGCCTCCAGCGCGGGATGTTCCATCACTTGGATTATGCCGATTTGGAAGGTATCGTCATCTCCTCCACACGCGGCCAAGATAAGTAAGGGCAACATCATAAGTACATACTTCATCTTTTTCATAAATAAAAAACTCCATCCCATGAATAATTATACAATCACAGAGTAGAGTATACGCTTTTGCAAAAGATTTGGCAACTTTAACACGCCTAGTTATTGATGGCATCTGCAACAAATGAATGAAGATGCTGCAAATTCGCAGTTATTACCTCTAAATAAGCAAAAGAGTTTTTGTTTGCCAATCCATTTTTTCACCTCCTAGCCACATCCATATCGTAACAGAAGGAAAAACGGTGTTCTTTGCTTTTTTTGCAGACTTCAACAAATATAGTTGCTTTACGTTTCTTCGCCTCTACATTCCGTTTCAAAATACGAAGTGGGGGATAAAACCTGCGGACGTTCTATATCAAGTTCTATGAAGTGTTTATCTCCGCTGACGATAATATCAACATCAGCAATTATTGCCGCATTCAAAATGGGTGAATCCTTTGGGTCAGACATTTCTAAACCCACTCGTGGTGCGGCAACAAGTTCATATCCAAGTGTTGCCAGTAGATTGTCGAACACAGGGGTATGTTGTGGAAACTTTCGCATTATCACATCGTAACATTCAGCGATAATATAATCGCATAAAACAAGCTCATGTTTTTCACACACATGACAAAGAACAGCGGCAGTCTTTGATTTTGGATTATATACGGCAGACACAATTACATTTGTATCTATCATTACCCTCATGTCTGTGTTGCCTCATATCTCAAATTCATTACGTCGGTCAATATTTCATCTTCGGAATAATTGCTTCCGGTGACAGCAATTTGCGCTTCTGCTATAGCTGAGATATTTGGGTTTTGCACAACAATTTCACCATTGTCTTTTCGGAAAAATAATAGTTTATCGCCTGCTCTAATCTTCAATGCGCGTCGAATTTCTACAGGCACAGTAATTTGTCCATTGTTTGACACTCTTGCTAAATTCATTATAAAACCTCCAACCTCAAGAATACTTGAAATTATTGTACCCCCTTGCAAAGATAAAGTAAACATCAAAAATAACAAGCGAGCGCACGGCAGTACCATCAAAGCTGATACTGCCGTGCGCCCCTTCGTGGAATAAAAAAAGGCGGGACTTCGCTCCTGTAAAGTCAAAATCATTCTCCACAAAATCAAAGTCCCACTGGCTGAAAATACCATGCCCCTTTCGCACTACTTCTCAAAACCCGATGCTTCACCGCGAACAGGGCGGTTGAGTATTTTTTAGTGTACTCTTTTTCAAAATTATACCCCCTTAAAATTGATGATTTCCTATAGTTGCATACGCTATTGCGTCTGTATCGGTGTGCGATATGCTCACATGGATTTTGTATCGGCGGCGAGATTTTTTTTTATGCAATACTACATATGGCATACCGCTTTGCTTGTGCAAAATTTCTATATCGCGAGGGAGTCTCCCTGCAAAACCTGTGCCGAGGGCCTTTGCAACGGCTTCTTTTGCGGCAAAAATACCTGCTATGGATTGAGCTTTTTTGCCCGAGAGATATTCCCGCTCTCGGGAGGTGAATATTTTTTGCATAAATGCGCAAGAAGGGTCGGCAACGTATTTTTCAAAACGCTCCACCTTTACTATATCCACTCCCACTCCAAAAATCGCGTGCTTCATATAAGCGCGCCCATATCCAAGAGTTCGCGATACAATTTAGAAATAGGAAGCCCAACGACAGTATAAAAATCACCCTCCACACGGTCTACCAGGACTGCGCCGCGTTCTTGTACTCCGTATGCGCCCGCCTTATCAAAAGGCTCACCCGTGGCAATGTATGCATGGATTTCTTCATCTGTAAGCGGATGAAAATACACATACGTACGGTCACAAAAAAACCGCTCTTCATCGCCCTTGCTTTTGATGATTGCCACACCTGTGTATACCGTGTGCTTTGTCCCCGACAGCATTTTAAGCATCGCAAATGCCTCATCTGCATCGCGTGGTTTTCCCAGCACCTGACCACCGGCATATACCAGCGTATCTGCTCCGATGATGACCGAGTCATCAGGGGCAGGTACTGCACGAGCCTTACGTAATGCCAACTCCGTGACTTGGTACTCCGGGTCGCCCGATATTGTTTCGTCCACATCCGAGACAATTATTTCAAAAGAAATACCCGCAAGCTGCATTAACTGCTTCCTGCGGGGTGAGCCTGATGCCAATATTATTTTCATTTAATCTCCTCGTATTGCGGCGAGCGCGCTTAGTCGTGTTGCGTGCCATGCGGGATAGTAGCCGCTTACGAGGCCGATGCCGCCTGCCACAGCCAGTGCGAGTCCGCAGAGCCACGGCGTTATAAGAGAAACAACACCGCCGCCTTCGTTTGCAATGATGGGTGCGCCCATATTTAGATTATTCAAAAACTCAATGTCGAAATTATTCATCGCGTAGGATATGCCAAGAGCCAAACCCACGCCCAAAACTCCTCCGAGGATTCCGATTACCATAGACTCCAGCAAAAACAGCTTGCGCACATCTGATATAGATGCACCGATTACCTTCATGACACCGATTTCGCGGGTGCGCTCTGTGACAGAGGTTATCATTGTATTTGCGATATTTATTGCGGCGATGACAAGAGATACGGCGGCAATGGCGGCTAGTAGGGTCTCCATACCTCTCTGCATTTCGCGCTGATTATTAATCCATTCTCCGGGGAACCACACCTGATACCCCATCTCTTGTATGATTTCTGCAACTTCGGCGGTATCATCCATGCTGTATGTGCGTACACGTACATCACCATAGGTTTGGCGCGGGCCGCTTGTGATTGCACTGAATGACGGATTCCACTCATCCTCTTCGCGTTGGCGGCGTTGCGTCTCGTCACTCATTTGATTCAAGAGTCGCAGTGTTTCTATATCCATAAAAATCTGCGTTCCGCCGCCCCATCGCAGTTCGATTTCGGGCGGTTGGATTACGCCTACGATATTTATTTCAAAAGAACGAAGCGGCGCGAAATCTTCTTCCAAATCCAGACCAAAATCCTCATCGACCATACCGCCAAAACCCCAGCCCCAGTCGCGTGTATTCCAAAACTGGCTGGTGTCATAATAAATCCTAATCGAGTCCTCATGAATATCAACGAGTGTCTCTACATCATCGCTTGTATCCCATTGTCGCGGGCTGTTCCAGCTCCCATCGCTTGCGTCAAAAAAACCACGCTCACTGCGTATGCTAAATACAGCCTCAAACTCGCCGCCCTCTTGCAAAAGTCGGCCGTATCCGAGATTGTATCCCATCAACTCCAGTGCCTCCGGCCTCACTCCCGTGACAGAAGCCATCATGGTGTAAGGCCCGCTGCGAAACAGCAACTGCTCATTCATCATAGGCGTAGCGGTACGTACACCGGGTATACGCATAAACCGCTCCACAGACTCGTCGGTGATGTCGCGCTGGTTCATCTCCTGCATTCCGTCCTCTGTCCACATCATGCCGCCCCATTGCGGAAACACTTGGATTTCGGTCATATTAAGGTTCATGTCCTCAATCATCTGGGCAAACTGCGCATCGGTAGCCAGCCCCAACGAAATCATAATGATAATAGAGCCGGTACCAATCATAACGCCCAATAGCGTAAGAAAAGTGCGGAGTTTGCGTTTTATAAGGTTGCGGAAGCACATGCTAAGTGTATCAATCGCTCTCATGGTCTAGTCCTCATCATCAAAGTCGTCAAAGTTTATCCTTGAACGGCGTTTGTTACGGATTACGATAGCTGTGACACCGCAAACTACACCGATACCTGCAAAGGTAAGGATAAGTGCGAGCCAGTTTATTGTTGTATCGGGTTCTACGCCCATGATTGCGGCATTTCTTTCATTAAATTCTCCCATAAAGTCCTCATCCCACCATTCCGGGGCTACGGGTCTGGTGTAGAAGTTGCGGAAAAAGCGCACTATAAAATTTGGTTCGTCGGATTCTTCAAAATGCATACCACCGTCGGGGAAGGGTCGTCCCATTCCGCCGCCGCCAAAGCCGCCGTCACCCCATGCGTCACCCCAGTCACCACCGCCAAAACCGTCATCGAAGCCCCATCCTTCGTCTACCATGATGTTGAAGGCGTGACGCAGTTCTATTGTTTCGCCTGTGTTGTCAGCACCGGAGACGATAAAATATCCTCGTTGCATTCCTGATTCAAAAGGCATAAAACGACCTTCGAAGTTAGCAAAACGCTGTGCGTTGATGGGCGTGATAAACATGCCGTCCTCACCGCCTGCTTCGGAGTTGTCAAAGGGGCCTTCGAGGCGCACGCGCATGTCGGAGAGATTGACGCGGCCATTGTTTATAATGCGGAAAGAAAACCATACGGAGCTACCCACCGACGTACTCTCGGGGATGTTGACTTCTGCGAGTTCCAGCCGCATGACCTGCGCTACAGGAAAGCTGATGAGTACATCATCGTTTTGTGTAGGGAATGTACCGTCAGGGCATTGGTAGTTATACGAAATTTCGAGATTATGCGTGCCGGGCGTTGCATCGGCAGATGTCGTAAAACGCAGGACTTTTGTGACTTCGCCGCGTGGCGGAATGGAGTCTATAAAGAGGGTGTTACTGCCACCGATAGGTGTCAGCCCTGCAAAATGGGTTTGTTGGTTTTGGTTGCCGCCGATGTTTGTTGTGCGTTGTTCTTCCAGACGGACGCGCATATTGTTTATCGTGCGTGTCGCGTTTGTATTTCGGAATGTGATTGTCATTTCAAATTCCTCACCTGCTCGGGGTGTGGTGGGATAGATGTTATGCTCAGAAACAATTACGATAGGGATTTGTGTATGCGTATCGTCATCGTCTTGGTCGGGATTGTTTACATTAAACCATGCATAGATGGGCATTGTTTCGCTTTCGCCTGTACGCCCGAGTTGGAACACTGCCTCAAAACGGATGGTATAACTCTGTGTACGTGAGGCAGATTCCGGACGGAAATTAAAGGTTACTTGACGGCTTTCGCCCGGGGCGAGACTCGGAATAACCTGTGTAACACCACCTGCCGCAGGCGCAATCCCTGTCGGGGGTGTAGCTGTCACACGGATATTTCTGGCCTCTGTCTCACCATTGTTAAACAAATAAAATGATATGCGTGCGTTTTGGTCTACATTGACCATGCCTGTGGGAGACTGCATGTCGCGTACCTCCAGATTAGGCAGGTCATCGTCGTCCGGTGCCTCTACATTTACAATAAAGGGTATGGTGACAGGGGGAATTGTTTCGCCGCTCTCGTCGGTGGCTGTGATAACAAAATTAATCGGATACGCACCTGTACCAGCATCCCTGTCTACACGGAATACAAAATTTAGCATACTCGAATAGCCAACTGCCATAGTGTCGAATGCCGCACGGTTTAGGCTGTCGGGGCTTTCAATAAAAACAAAATGCTCGGGAAGCATGTTGTTTGGTGTATTGATTTGTATGTCGCGTGCTGTGGCTGTGCCGAGGTTTTGTATGTTCGCGCTTACCGTAAATGTTTGACCGGGTGCAAGTGTACCCGCGTGCATGTTTTGGAAGTTGGTTAGGCGCACATTAGGGGTACCTGTTATGCCGCCTATGCGCACGTTGATTGTAGATGTTGATGTCTGTGGACGGCGTTGCGGGTCTTGAAAAAAGTGGCTTAGTGTGATGCTGTAGTTTTCGGGTGAAGCATTCTCGTTCACAGTAATTCGCATTGTCATTGCGCGTTGCTGGTTTGCATTTAGTCTCGATATGCTGTTTGTGTTATCCAAAAATTCTACAGTAAACGGGCTGCCCGCCGAAGTCGCAGCAGTGGTAAACAGACTCTGTAACGCAAGTGTACCCACGTTGCGCAAGGTTATTACAATATCTTGCGACTCGCCCGGTTCTAATGCAATATTTTGTGGGGTTACTAATACTACTCTGGGTGCGCCTTGGGCTTCTGCCTCTTGGCGGGCTTGTTCATATACAAGCTCTGCGTTTAACTCGTTGAGTTGGTTTCTTAGTCGTACTGTGTTTTCGTGTCCACTGCCATATATTAGTTCGGCATCGGTTATACTGCTTGTTACGCGAGCAATCTCCCTTTGTAAATGGGCTATACGTTCACTCGTACTCGCCAGAAGGGGTGTTGCTGTCGTCAGTAACAGGAGCATCGCCAGTAGCATTGCTATTGTTTTTTTCATTTTCTAAATTCCTCTCTTCTTCGCTTGGGCCTCTTCCGAGTCCTTCCGTTATGCTTTCTATATTTCCATCGCGCACACGTATTATTTGGTCGGCATACTGCGAAATTTCTGTGTCGTGGGTTACAATTATAAGTGTCTGCTCTCGTTCTCGCGCCATGTTTGTTATCATGTCCATCATCTCATAGGTGGTGCGTGTATCCAAGTTACCCGTAGGCTCGTCCGCAAAAATAACCTGCGGCTCGTTTACGAACGCTCGTGCCAACGACACTCTCTGCTGTTGGCCTCCCGACAACTCATGCGGCTTGTGTCGCCATCGGTTGCCCAATCCTACAGCCTTTAGCATCTTGCGTGCTGCGGCTATACGTTTTCGTTTAGGCATACGGCGGAAAATGAGCGGTAGCGTAACATTTTCCAGTGCAGTGAGCGTGGGGAGTAAATTGTATGACTGGAACACAAACCCAATATACCCTTGGCGATAAAGCGTCAATTGCTTTTCGCTAAGGGTTTCAAGTGCTTTGCCTCTAAATTTTATACTTCCCGATGTAGGTTTTTCTAGCCCTGCCAAAAGATTCAAAAGTGTAGACTTTCCCGAACCGCTCGTACCCAGCAGACAATAAATTTTTCCTTTTTCGAAGGTTAAGCTTACGTCATCCAGTGCGATTACTTTTTCTGTCCCCATCCTGTATATCTTTCGCACATTTTTAAGTTCAAAAAGAATACCCATCACCTCTTCCTTACATAATAAACGATTTGGCAGTAGTTTTTGTGCCACAAAACACAAAATGTAACACAACTGTAATATACAACCCCGCGCAGTCCGCGTGTATTATAGCATGTAATACTGTCTTGTCAAACACGCATCGCATGATACAATCGTGTAAAGGGGGATACGCTATGACTGACAGACTTAAAAGCCAAATGCACTTTTTGGCGGAAGCCGACAAGATGAAAACCATTTTGCGGCAGGCATATATTACGGGAAATACAAGGAAAGAAAATAGTGCCGAGCATTCTTGGCATTTTGCATTAATGGCACTTACGTTGTACGAATACTGCGGCATCGCAGATGTAGACATAAACCGTGTGATTAAAATGGCTCTTGTGCATGACTTGGTTGAAATATATGCCGGTGATACGCCGGCCTATGACGTAGAAGGTAATGCGGACAAAGACGAACGTGAAAAAGCAGCGGCGGATAAGCTGTTCGCGTTTTTGCCCTGCGAACAAGCAGCAGAGTTTCGCTCATTGTGGGAAGAATTTGACCTCATGGAAACACCGGATGCTTTGTATGCATCTGCTGTTGACCGCTTGCAATCATTCCATAATATTTATCTCTTTGGGGCTTATCCATGGAAAAAGTATAAAGTTACCGCAGGCAAAATATACGACCGAATGATGCCTGTAAAAACTGCTCTCCCGCAACTTTGGGAGTATGTAGAGGATGTGGTAAATCAAGGCATAAAAGATGGCTTTATTAAATAATGCGCGCTTGAGCGGTTATGACCAAAACATCTACGGGAATGTCCGAGCCAACCTGGTACACGAGAATGATGGTTTTGCAATATTTTTATATTCTGACAAAGGCATACTAACAAGTATAGAAATACAATCGCTTCTTTAGAAGATGTATGCTGAAGGGTTTATGTCTAATTATCCCTTATCGTTTGAGCTTGTAGGGTACTCGTGTTATAATCCCATAAAAAACTGAGCGAACATAATTTATATAATGCGAGGCGCATTATGCGAAAATAATATCGACGATGTTGGCAATTTAACCATAGGCGGTGCCATAATGGTAACGATAAGAGCGGAAGTTGTTGAAATCGTAACAAATCGTGCATTGGCAGTTAAAGTCATAGAGCCGTCTGCCCTCTTTGACAATGGTGAGAACGTACTTTTACCAGATGTTCTTGCTACTGTTGTTTATGGCGAAGATATTGAGTGGATAAGTTATGTGATAGATAACGAAA
>WRGY01000088.1 GCA_009786925.1 Defluviitaleaceae bacterium
TGGAGAGCGGTGGTATGACATCGTTTATGCGGGAGTTGCAACCGCAGAGCTTGGAGGATTTGACGGCGGGGATTTCGCTGTACCGTCCGGGGCCGATGGATTTTATACCGCAATACATCAAGGGTAAACGTAATCCCTCAAAGATTCAGTACAAACATCCGTCGCTAAAGCCGATTTTGGAGGCTACATACGGCTGTATCGTTTATCAAGAACAGGTAATGCAGATTGTGCGTGATTTGGCGGGGTACAGTCTGGGAAGAAGCGACCTCATGCGCCGCGCAATGTCCAAGAAAAAAGCCGATGTAATGGCAGAAGAACGTCGGAATTTTATCCATGGGTTGGAAAAAGACGGTGTACCCGGATGTGTTAAAAATGGCATACCCGAAAACGTGGCGGGTGAGGTTTTTGATGCGATGGACAAGTTTGCGGCATATGCATTTAACAAATCTCATGCCGCATGTTATGCAGTAGTGGGCTATCAAACCGCTTATATGAAATGCTATCATCCCGTTGAGTTTATGGCGGCGATGATGACCAGCGTAATGGATGCCAGTGCCAAGGTCGCACAGTATATACACGAATGCAAAAAAATGGGCATTACACTTTTGCCGCCTGATGTCAACGAGGGTTTTGGCTCTTTTAGTGTAGATGGTGAAAATATCCGTTTTGGGCTTTCTTCCATTAAGAATGTGGGACGTGCTACGGTAGACGCTCTGGTGCGAGAGCGCGAAGAAAACGGTAAATACAAAGGTCTCGGCGATTTTATACGACGGCTCTCAGATAACGGAGATGTAAATAAACGTTGCCTTGAGAGCCTCATCCGTGCAGGCGCGTTTGACTCGCTTGGGGGAAAGAGGGCGCAGTACATCGCAGTTTATCAGGACATACAGACGGGGCTTTCTCTGCAAAAGAAGAATACATTGCAAGGGCAATTGTCTCTGTTTGACATGGACGACTCCGTAGACGAAGCCCCAACCACAGACGAGTTGCCCAATATTGCAGAGTTCCCAAAGCGACTACGTCTTTTTGACGAAAAAACCCTGCTCGGCGTATACGTAAGCGGTCATCCATTGGCCGAGTATGAGGATACCATACGCCCGCACGCTACGGTAACAAGTGTAGCTTTTGCAGAAGCCGATGAGGATTTTGCGGAAGCCGCCACAGATGGCGACAGCGTAAAATACGGCGGCATTATCACCGCAAAAAGCGTAAAGTACACAAAGGCCGACAACAAACCCTTCTGCTTTTTGACGGTAGAAGATATGTATGGCGCGGTCGAGGTAATGGTGTTTTCTAAGATATACGAAAAATTCGGCTCGCGTTTGCAAGAGGACCAGGTGCTTGTCATCCAAGGCCGCGTAAGTGCACGCGAAGAAGAAGCCACAAAGCTAGTTGCTCACGACTTTTTGTTTTATGAAGAAATGCCACCTAGAACGGTTCAAGCCAAAACATCTACTTTTTGGCTAAAGGTGCCTAAAACTAAAACCATTCCACTAAAAAGTATAACCGATGCCCTCGCCGCTTACCCCGGCGATACCCGCGTAATGATTTACAATGAGGCCATGGATAAAAAGTTTTTGGCAAACAGTTCATTCTGGGTAACACCAAGCAACGACTTGACCACAGCAATGGAAAATTTGCTTGGGAAGGGCATGGCTAAACTGGTGTAGCGGTTATGACCAAAACATCTATTTTAGAACGTCCTAAAGCTTAAAATATGACACATGCTCTCGCAGTATTTCTGCTTGGGCGTTTAGTTGCTCTGCTGTTGCGGCGGCTTCTTGTGATACGGCAGAGTTGCTCTGTATTACCGAAGAAATTTGGTTTATTCCTGACCCAACGAGGCTCACGGCATCAGCCTGTTCTTGAGAAGAGGCCGAAATCCCATTTATTATTTGTAGGACTTCGTCGGCGTTTTCTACTATCGTACTTAGAGCCTTGGATGTAGTTTCTGCGATACCGTTACCTGCATCCACGCGGCTAATTGAGTCCTCTATCATGCCTGTTGTTTCTTGTGAGGCTTGTTGACTGCGTACTGCCAGATTACGGACTTCTTCTGCTACCACAGCAAAGCCTTTGCCATGCTCTCCCGCTCTTGCGGCCTCTACTGCGGCGTTTAGGGCGAGCAGGTTTGTTTGGAAAGCTATGTCTTGGATTACTTTATTTATTCTGGATATTCCCGCGCTGGACTCTTTGATTTGCTCCATCGCGCCCAGCATTTGCTCCATTGCATTATTACCATCCTTGGCGTTTGTTGTAGACTTGTCAGAAAGTGTGCTTGCCAACATCGCGTTTTTGGCGTTTTGGTTTGTTTGTTGGCTTATCATGTCTACAGAGGCGTTTAGCTCCTCGACAGAACTCGCTTGCTGTGACGCGCCGTTTGCCAGCTCCAGAGATGTTTTGGAGATTTGTTTAGAACCGCTGAGTACTGAGTCTGTAGCAACCGAGATTTCGGTCATGGTTTTGTGCAGACTGCGACTTATGTTGTTAATCGAATCCTTGATTGTAGAAAACTCGCCCTGGTATTCTTTTGTTGCAGTTGCACGCAAATCACCTGCGGCCAGTGTTGCCAGTACATCTGCGATTTCGTGGATAATCTCACTTAGGTGATTTACGGTGTTGTTTACTGTATTTTTTATTGCAAGAAAATCACCGGAATAATCTCCGGACACTGTATCATCAATGAGACCCCTGTCCAGATTTTCCATTACCCTTTTGATTTCCGAGATTGGGGCATTTACTGCCGCTGACAACTCATTTAGCCCCTTTAGGATGCGCCGCCACTCACCTTTATAGCCCTCACGATTTGCCTTAAATTTTAGGTCTCCTAATGTTACATGCTCCGCGGCTGTCATTATTTCATGCTTTATCTTAGAAAGATTATCCTTAAACAGGTCTACACCTTGGTTGATTACCATTTTTTTGCCAGGCAGTTGTGCGATTTGGAAGTCAAAATTACCGTCATTTATATTGTCAAGCACGTTTAAGAATGTATCCACATCGGCTTTTGAGGCTTGCAAAACATCATTGATTCCTTCTATTATATCTTTTGTGTATTGCTGGTTATATCTTTTTGGGTCTACCCTGTAGTCAAAGTCACCATTATCCACATATTCTCGTACAAGGGAGGACAAGTCCTCCATCATGAAGTTTTGTTCTTCGGCTTGTTGTGCCTTTAGCGAGGCTTCTTTGTTCATGTTTTTGAGCATTTTTTCTGTAGAATTAACCAAAATAAAGAGCAGGATAAATCCGACATTCATAGATATTAATGAAGAAACAATTGCACCACTGTCAAAATAATAAGGAACGCCCATCCCCAGCACCATTGTAAAAATAATAACCGTGGCATTGGTTAGGATTGCCAAATAAAGAGTAATTGCACGTTGGAAGTAAAGCCCAAAAGCAATCGAGTATCCCAAAAAAAGCGTAAGCGACCCCAGAGTCTCACCACGCAAAGTAGGCGGCATAAACATCGCGAAGTATGCGAGGGTCGCAATCATGTAAATACAGACTTGTATATCCACAAAACGCCGAGCAATCATAACAATAGCAAGTACCGCCACCGCCCCAAAAAATGTAATCATCCCCATCGTAGTATTGCCCTGCACAAATGACATGATTGCAAACAATGTACCAACTACCCCCACAGCAATGTAGTTAGCTCTAAGCAACATAACCTTATTCATGCGTCACCATCCCCTTTTTTATATGTAAATTTATACAATTATACTATAATTTGGCGCAATTTCAATATGCAATATTACAAAATTAAGGAGCAAATAATGACAAGTATAAATGCAAACATCGGCGGTATGAGTTGTGCCGCCTGCGCTAAAAATATAGAGCGTGTATTAAAAAAACAAAGCGGGGTTAAGCGGGGTGAGGTTAACTTTGGCACAGAAAAACTTGCATTGGAGTTTGATGAGAGCATTGTAAGTTTTGAAGAAATTGAAAAAGCAATCAAAAGGGCAGGGTTTGAGCTTTATATAAATGAAAACACTACCAAACGCAAGGAGAGCGAAATTGAAAAACTTAGGTTTACATTCAAGTGGTCGCTGATTATAACGACTCCTCTCTTTGTGTTTTCGATGCTCCCTATGATTTTTTACAGCCTTGACATACATGTTATTCCGCATAATCTTGACCCACTTAACCATCCTGGCTGGAATGGGTTAATTCAATTATTGCTTACACTTCCGATTATGTGGCTCAACAGAGGTATATTTTACAGAGGATTTTCAAAGTTTTTTACCGGCTCTGCAAACATGGATTCATTGATTGCAAAGGGTACGATGGTCGCATTTTTGTTTAGTATATATATCACCATAGAAAATTTCTTTTTGATTGGCACATCTCTTGCGGCAACCATGGAAGAAATTATTTTTATGGACAGAAACCAGTTTTATTTTGAAACCGTTGCCGTAATTTTGACACTGATTGTTTTGGGCAGATACCTTGAAGCAAAAACAAAGGGCGGCACCTCCGAGGCAATCCGAAAGCTCATCGGCCTTTCTCCAAAAACAGCAACTATCATTAGGGATGGCGAAGAAGTTGTTGTGCCTGTCGGAGATGTGGTCGTGGGGGATATTATCCGGGTAAAACCGGGAGAAAAACTGCCTGTTGACGGTATTATTGTACAAGGCACAACAAATGTAGACGAATCCATGCTCACGGGCGAAAGTATGCCTGTAAATAAAAACGAAGGTGACATGGTCATAGGCGCGAGTATCAATAAAAACGGCTCCATAAGATATGAGGCAACCCAAATAGGCAAGGATACCGTTTTGGCACAGATAGTTAAGCTGGTCGAGGATGCACAAAATTCTAAGGCACCCATAGCGCGGGTTGCCGACAAAATATCAGGCTATTTTGCCTATGTTGTGCTTGTTATCGCGATAGTTGCAGGTGTTGCATGGTTTATGGCAGGATATGATTTTGCATTTATAATGGTAGTGGTTGTTTCTATTTTGCTCATTGCTTGTCCATGCGCATTGGGGATTGCGACACCTACAGCAGTTATGGTGGGGACAGGCAAAGGTGCGGAGAACGGGATTTTGATAAAAGGCGGAGAATCTTTAGAAATCGCACATAAGGTCAAAACCGTCGTACTCGACAAAACAGGAACAATTACAGAAGGCAAACCCCATGTCACGGATATAATCACAAAGGGTAGCTATAGTGCGGACGAAATTCTTTTGCTTGCGGCGAGTGCCGAAAAAAAATCTGAGCATCCGCTGGGAGAAGCTATTGCAAAGCATGGCGTAGCCAAGTTTGGCAAACTATTAGAGACGGGTCTCTTTAATTCGATAACGGGGCAAGGCATCCATGCAGTCGTTGACGGCAAGGATATTCTTATCGGCAACAAAAAAATGATGGACGAGCATTTTGACATCTCGACCCACGACGCTGACAGTTTGGCAAATGAAGGTAAAACACCTATGTATGTTGCAATTAATCAAAAATTCGCAGCAATCATAGCCGTTGCTGATATAATAAAACCCACAAGCGTTACGGCGATTAAGCAACTAAAGGGTATGGGCATTGAAGTTGTTATGATTACAGGTGACAACAAGCGCACGGCATTAGCAGTGGCAAGACAGGCGGGAATTGACAATATACTCGCGGAGGTTTTGCCCCAAGATAAAGCCGAAAGTGTAAAAAAGCTACAATCAAACGGCAAGGTTGCTATGGTAGGAGATGGCATCAATGATGCCCCTGCCCTTGTACAGGCAGATATAGGCATCGCTATAGGCGGTGGAACGGACATCGCCATAGAGTCAGCAGAAATAGTGCTGATGCGCGGGGATTTGCGTGATGTAGTTTTGGCAATATACCTAAGTAAGCAAACAATGCGAAACATTAAACAAAATTTGTTCTGGGCTTTTTCTTACAATGCCGCCGGGATACCTATTGCGGCAGGGCTTTTGTATCTCTTTGGCGGCCCGTTGCTAAACCCCATAATCGCGGCTCTTGCTATGGCGTTTAGCTCCATTTCTGTTTTGCTTAATGTGCTTAGGATTAAAAGATTAAATCTAAGGGTGGATGAAAAATGAAAAAAGCAATACTGCAAGTAGAATTACATTGCGAAAACTGCGAAAAGGCCGTACACAACGCCCTCGCAGACCTGGGCATCACAAATGCAGTAACTTCCATCGAAAACAACCAGGTAGAGTTTGAATACGACCCCACAAAGATTTCTTTAAAAAAAATAAAAGAAGAGATTATGTGATTGTTATACGCGCCTTTGCATCACCGCTGTAAAAAAACCGTCGGCTTCTGCGCAGGGCAGGGTCTGTTCCGCGCTGATTAGCTCGTAGTTTGGGATAGCGTGGGAGAAGGCGTTTACTATCTCCATGTTTTCTTCGGTGGCTACGGTGCATGTGCAATACACCAGTTTGCCGCCGGGCTTTACATATTTTGCGGCGTTTTCCAGCATTCGGGCTTGCTTTTTTGCCAAAACTTGTATGTCATCAGGTTGGCGGGTAAATTTGATTTCCGGATGTCTGCGGATTGTCCCAAGCCCGGAGCATGGGGCATCTACGAGTACCGCGTCTGCGATGTTTACAAGACCGGGATTAAAAACGGTTGCGTCATGTACGCTTGGCTCGATGATGGAGAGGCCGAGGCGTTTTTGCGTTTGACGAATCAGCTCCACCCTATGCGGATGGATGTCGAATGCTAAAATACGCCCTTCGTTTTGCATTTGGAATGCCGTCGCGAAGGATTTTCCGCCGGGCGCGGCACACATATCTATCACTGTTTGACCCGCTTTAGCTTCCAGTGCGTCTACCGCCATCATCGCACCCGGGTCTGCTACGACAAAATGTCCCTCTTTGAATGCCGTTAAACGAGTAATATCTCCGGTGTGTCGTAGGGATAACGAAGCATTATCAACAACATCTACGCCCTCGGCCTCCAGTGAGGCAACGAGAGACTCTACGTCTGTTTTACATGTATTTGGCAATATGGTGATGGGGGCGGGTTTGTGACTGTTTTCACAAAACTCAATCGCGCTCTTGCTCCCCAGCCATTTTATCAAGGAATTAACCATCCACGCGGGATACGAATATCGCAGGGCAAGGTCTTTCGGATGTATGTTTGGCTTGTCCGGCTCACGAACGATGTTGCGCAGGATTGCGTTAACAAAACCTGACAATCGCTCAAAGTTATGCTGTTTTGTCAGCTTCACTGCCTCATCTACGGCGGCGCGTTCAGGAATCCGCTCCAAAAATCGGATTTGGCATATGGCCAAACGCAAGATATTTCTGATTACAGGCTTTAGTTCGCTGGTTGGAGTATTAGAAAAACTTCCTATTATGTGGTCGATTAGGATGATGTTGCGCACTGTTTCGTTTACCATTTCTGTGATAAATGCGCGAGCCTGGGGCGTTGTTTCTGATTGTGCCAACGCTTTGCGCAGTGCTATATTTGCATACGCGCCATTGTCCATGATTTCTGATAATACCTCTGTCGCGATTGCCCTGTCTGATTTTTTCAAAATTTACACTTCCTACATTTGATATTTGGGACTATACTATCACTGTTAGGAGTGGTTGTCATGCAGAGTGTTTTGATTACGGGAGCGGACAGGGGTTTGGGACTTAGCCTGTGCAAAGAATATCTCAACCGAGGCTGGGAAGTTTTTGCAGGAAAGTACATGGAGGACTACGATTTTTTAGAAAATTTAAGGCATGAGAATTTGCATGTTTTACGGCTCGACATGGGCAATGCCAAAAGCATAGATGCTGCGGCAGAAAAAATAACCGCGCTTGATATGTTGATTTCAAACGCGTCATTGATGGGAAAAGTAAATTGTTCTTTTGAGGAGCCTATGGATTTGGAGGCTGTTTGGCGTGCATATAATGTGAACGCAGTCGGGCCTCTTACACTGGTTCAAAAGCTCGTACCAAAAATGCGCGGAATGAGACGTATTTGTTTTGTGTCCAGTGAGGTAGCCTGTATCAGCCTGATGAAAAACCGCTACAATGACACATTCCCATACCCAATGAGCAAAGCCGCAATGAACATGGCTGTGCGTATTTTGCATAATGACATGTACGAAAAAGGTTATACATTTAGGCTATTCCATCCGGGGTGGATGAAGTTCCGCGAAAAAGACGGCACACTCGCCGAAGAGGGAAAATACGACCCCGACGATATTGGCAAAATCGCCGCCGCTTATTTTGAAAATCCACTAAGGGATGAAAATCGGCTGGTAATGGTAGATTATGATGGATATGAGTGGCCATGGTAGGAGGGCGTATGAAAAACACAGTCTTAATCACAAATGTGCAGTCGGATTTTGGTAAAAACCTCGCGACAGTTTTTTCGCGTGAGGGGTACGAAGTCTTTTTGACAGATGAAGTCTCACCTTTGTTGGTGAAAAAATTGGATTATTTAGTAGATACCACGGATTTTCGTAGCGAGGACATGGAACAGACTTTTCGCGAAAATGTGATAAAGCCCATGGCTACACTGGAAAAATTTTTACCTCGTCTGGAAGCGGGTACAGCCAAGAGGATTTTTTATGTATCAAGCGCGGAGGCCTCTATTAATGAGACCCGCGAAAAAGATGGGTTTGCATATAAAATGAGCAAGGCCGCCTTGCATCAATTTTTGCAGATGGTACGCAACAGGCTTGCACCCGAAGGATATACACTGCGCGTATTTGACCCAATGAGCGAAAAAATACCGCCACAAACTTCAGCAGAGAGTGCCTTTCTATACATCACCCGCCGCAGAGGAACGGAAAACCACGACCCAAATCGCGATGACGAAACGACACTCGTAATGCGCGACGCAGAGGGGAGACAGCATTCGTGGTAAACCGAAGGGTGATGATGTATCCGATTAAATTTAAACCGATTATTAAAGAAATGATATGGGGTAGCGAAAGTTGGGATATTACCTGTCGCCAAAATGAGATGGGGATAATCGAAAATGGTGAGTATGAGGGTATGGCTTTTGTGGATTTTATTGCTAAAGACCGCAACGCGGTACTTGGTACAAAAGCAGGAGGAAATTTTCCGCTTTTGGTAAAAACAATAGACGCACGAGATGTGCTTTCTGTGCAAGTACACCCAAATGATGAATATGCTCGCATAAACGGTAAAGGCGACACAGGCAAAAGTGAGCTGTGGTATATTTTGACACCACCAACTGACGGACAACTAATTGTTGGGTTAAGAGACGGCGTAACCCGTGATATACTGGCAAAAGCATATGAAGATAAAACAATAGAGCAATACCTAAACTGTATGACAGTAAAAAAGGGTGATATCATAAACATACCCGCCGGGCTTATACATGCACTTACACCGGGCATCAGGGTAATCGAAATACAACAAAACTCGGATATAACATATCGTCTATATGATTTTGGGCGGGTCGGTACAGATGGAAAACCAAGGGAGTTGCATGTAAACGACGCATTGGCTGTAGTAGATTATACCGCAAAAAACGATGTGAATGTTAGCCCGTCCGAGCATTTTACGGTGGAAAAGCTTAATGTCTCCGAGCTTTTTCGCACATCTTCCAATGAGCAAATGTTTTCTGTTTATACCTGCTTAGACGGCGAAGCAGTTTTCCAAACAACCAGCCATACTGTTGAGCTAAAAGAAACAAAATCCGTGTTTATACCTGCGGGGCTTGGCGATTATGTAATTTATCCGCAAGGCGAAGATGTGACGCTTTTAAAGTCAGAGCCGATGGCGTGTTGAAAATTCTCTCTTCAAATATAAAACTGCCTCCACATACCCTTCTAAACCCTTGCCCGCGATTGTTTTTACACAGGCCATACCCGCGTATGAGACTTGTCTAAAGCTTTCGCGTTTTTTCATGTCGGAGATATGGACTTCTACCGCAGGGATATTTACTGCTTTTAGTGCGTCGAGTATGGCTACGGATGTATGGGTGTAGGCGGCGGGATTTATTACTATGCCGTCGGCATTCCCGAGTGCTTGTTGGATTTTGTCTACGATTTCGCCCTCGTGATTTGACTGGTAAATTTCTACTTTTATGTTTTCTGAATCACATGTTTTTTGGATGAGGTCGGTTAGAGCTTGGTAGTTTGCATTGCCATACAAATGCGGCTCACGTAACCCCAGCATGTTTATGTTTGGACCGTTTATCACAAGTATTCGCATATATTCTCCAATCTTGCATCTGCAAAACGTTTGTACATGGGCAGACGGATTTTATACATCTCGTGCAGGTTTCCTTGGGAAAGTGGACGACCTTCGCGGGGTAGTTCTTTTATATCGCGCTCGATAAAAAATATTTTTCCGTTTTGGTGGAGATGGAAATAGTTTTCTTCACGAGTTACACAACCGCCGCCTGTAGAAATTACCAGTCCCGACTCTTTGCCAAAATGAGCGAGCATATCCGTCTCTATCTTACGAAAAAATTCTTCGCCGTCCTTCGCAAAAATATCTGAGATTAAACGCCCTGCGCTTTTTTCTATTTCTTCATCAATATCTACAAATGAGCGACTCAGTCTTTTAGAAAGCATCTTGCCATGTGTAGTCTTTCCACTACCGGGCATACCAATTAATATTATGTTTTGCATAGAACGTTCGAGGTTTTGCAATACTTCATCCTCATTAGTCACTTTGCGACCTATAAAAATTTCGTAAGCGGCAGCAGCTTGACCCACAAGCATAGGAAGCCCACCAACGACGGGGATATTAAGCCGTTCTGCATCTTGCATGAGGCGCGTGCGTGCAGGGTTGTAGATGAGGTCGAGTACACCCTCGACATGAGGAAAATGGTCGAGCGAAACGGGTGACACACCCGTGTTTGGGTACATGCCCACAGGGGTACAGTTTACTAAAATTTGCGAGTCACCATGTTTTTTCAAAAAATCAATATTGTTGTTTTCTCGAGAAACAACCACAATTTTGCAGTTTAGCTCACGCAGTACGTAACATATAGCAAGCGCACTGCCGCCCCTGCCGATGACAATGACCTTTTTGCCTGAAACAGAAACAGCAAGTTTTTCCACCATTTTTTTGAAACCGGCTGCGTCGGTATTATCGCCGTGCAGAGTGCCGTCGGGACGACGTGATATTGTGTTTACACTTCCGATTTCTTGTGCTGTATGGGAGAGAGAATCGCAAAACTGCATGGCCTCCTGTTTGTATGGAATAGTCACATTTATTCCATGAAAGCTCCGTGCATCAAAAAATTCTTGCAAATTTTCTGTTTCAAAAAGCGCGTAGCTATAGCGAGCTTGCTCGCCTTCCCCAAATGCCGCATGTATGGCAGGGGAATAGCTATGCGCCAATTTTTTACCCAGAAGTCCACAGGTCATGGTCATATCAGACCTCTACATAACTACCGAGATACTCAAATTTTTTGCAAAGTGCAGACAGCTCATCCAAAAGCATAAAGAGTTCATCATTAACAGCAGTTTTGAATGTCACATAAAACATAAAATCGTCGTCGGAGTCGGTGGGACGGCTTTCAAGCTTACCAAGGTCAATACCAAGGTCGTTTATTTTTCTGACGACATTGTGTAACGAGCCTTGTTTGTTTTCCAACGTGAGGATTATGTCTGTACGGTTTGCACCTTCATATATTTCTAAATTGCGTGAAATGCATATAAAACGAGTGTAATTATTTGGGTTATCCTGTATGTTTTCTTCTAAGTACTCAAGATTATATCTGTCTACACAGCGGCGTGAGCATATGGCGGCAACATCGCGTCGTGGACTGCTTGCTACCATTTCGGCGGCAGCGGCGGTGTTGTTATATTGCGTCTGTACGATTTCTCTGCCCAGACGTTTGCTTAGGCTGTTTAAATAATTGTCGCATTGGGCCAAGGCCTGCTCATGGGATACTACCTCGTTTATGTCCTCCAACTTTACACCTTTTGGCACAACAAGGTGGTGGTCAACCTTTAACCTAATACTGCGCACAATCCGAAAATTATGGTTTTGCATAACGCGGTATACCTTATTTACAGACCCTGCCGTGCTGTTTTCCAGCGGAAGAACACCGTAATCACAAAAACCGTTTTCGATTGCGGCAAAAACACTGCCATATGTCCTCATATACTGTATCATCGGTTGCTGTCTAAACAATTTTTCTGATGCCATTTCTGCGAATGAGCCTTCGACACCTTGACAAGCAACCATCGCAGTAGCAGGCAACTCCTTTGAAGCATAGGCCTTTTTCGCCTCCAAAATTTCTTTGCATAGCACATTTTTGTAACTCTTCAAAGGCGAAGGTTCGTTTTGCAGGGCATCATGCTGATGACGGCGGCTAATGCCAAACAACGAACTAAAAAGCATTCTTTCATATTTATCGGTTAGCTTGTTTAACTTTTCTTCCTCGCGGCTACGGTCTAAAATTGGGATTCCATTTGTTTTTTTGTAGTCGGCTACGTCAGTCACTACCTTCATTCGTTGGTGGAAGAGGGAAAGCAATTCGTGGTCAATCGAGTCTATTTTATTGCGCAAATCCGTCAGTGTCATTTTTTTGCTCCTTGTTTTAAGAGTATGATACAATGAAAATAATACATTATTTGCTTTATATCGTAAAGTTTAAAAAGTTCTTGTTGACAAACTTGCGCTTTCTGTCGATAATAATTTCAAGGAGAAGTCTCGTTATTCGTGAGCCATGGAGGCGATTATTATGTTGACAAGCGTATTTTACTACAATATGTACAAACCCTACATCGTAGGTAAAGCGGGCGACCGTAACCAAAGCTATGTGCCGCGCAGAGAGCGTATCGCACAGGGCAATGAGCCGGCAGGCAGAGTTTTTGTGCTAAACAAGGCATTGCGCAACGAAATCGTTAACTATGCGCAGTCTGTTACGTATGGTGTTACGGGCTTGCAAGATGCAACAAAGCGCACTTCTGCAAATATGGAAAATTTCAACGGCGAAGTACACCGCCAGGGATATGAAGAGGCCCTCGGTGACATGGCAGAAAACCTTGAAATATTTGCAGATAACTACAACCACTCCGCAGGTTTTATGCAAGAGCAATCCCACAGCACAGGCCTTCGTTCTTATTCCGACGAAGTCATCGAAAATGTACACCATAACAGCAGTCGCTTGGAAATGCTTGGACTAACCCTGTCGGAAGAGGGTCGGATGTCTTTTGACCGTGACTATGTCTTGGGCATGAATCATGAGTCCATGAACGTAGCCATAGGCGAAAACATTGAGCTGTTTGACGGCCTGCGCTCATATACTCAGCAACTGATGACGGAGCCGCTGGTAGAGCATATGCGTTTTAGAGGCCTAAGCTACCATTACAATTACAGCCTTGGCACCATGGAAACAGACGGCTACAGTCTGATAGAAGCGGGTATGCTCATAGATAGGCTTGTATAAAGGAGATAAACCGTGACAGAGCAAATTGTACTGGATATAGTGCGGCAAGGGCTAATGACCGTAATCATGGTCGCGATGCCTCCGCTTTTACTCGGACTTATTGCGGGTCTTGTCATGGCTATCTTTCAAACAGTTACCAGTATCCAAGAGCCTACACTTGCATTTATCCCTAAGATATTGGCGGTGTTGCTTGCTCTTATTGCGTTTGGTCCTTTTATGTTGTCGCGACTTACGCAGTTTTTTACTCACCTCACCAGCAACTTTAGCCAATTTATGAATCCAGGATTTTAGGCTATGGAATTAATTCCGCTATTTATTAATTTTTTAAATAATGTTGATGTTTTGATGCTAATCCTCGTAAGAGTATCGGCATTTCTCATTTTTATGCCGGTGCTGTCGGGAATGGCTATCCCCGTACAGTTTCGGCTTTTTTTTGCGTTTGTGCTTTCTGTAGCTATTTTCACATCAGGCAATGTTACGACGGCAGTTTTTAATGATACGGTATCGGGATTCGTCATGCTGATTGTGGCTGAGGTGATTACCGGAGCTGTCATGGGTTATATTCTGTTTTTCGTATTCAATTTGATAATTTTTGCCGGACATTATATGGACTTTTCAATGGGATTTGCCATGGTCAATGTCATGGACCCCATACAACAAATACAAGTGCCTGTAGCGGGTAATCTTTTGTTTATGACGGTAAGTGCGTTGCTTGTTGTGATGGGTGGCTTACATGTTTTTATGAGTGTTTTTTTTGATAGCTTTAGGCTGGTGCCGCTCGGGACCGCGTTTATTATTGGTAACGCACCGCTAGTGGAGTTTATGCTCTGGACTTTTGTCGGGTTTGTTATACTTGCATTGCAGATTGCGCTTCCTCTTATGGGTACGGTTTTGCTTATAGATGTCTGCCTTGGCATCATGGTAAAATCCGTTCCGCAGATGAATGTTTTTGTCATCGGTATGCCATTAAAAGTACTCGTTGGGCTTACTCTTGTATATTCTGTTATTATCCCGAACACAGGTGCTATTTATAATAATGTTTTTGATGTTGCACTTGAGGGTATGGCCAGTGTAATCGAAGGGATTGCTCCATATGACAATGTTACGCCTTAATCTGCGATTTTTTGCCGAGGATAGCAGTGGCGGCGAAAAGACAGAGACAGCTACACCAAAAAAACGCCAAAAAGCACGCGATGAGGGGCAGGTTGCAAAATCGCAAGAAGCCTCCACAGCCGCTATGCTGATTGTGGGTTTTTTCGCGCTGTCTCTTTTTGCCGGTGCAATTTTAGGCAATATTTTAGATATGTTTACGTTTAACCGACAGAATTTTTTCAACTACAGAATTATTGATACTTTTAACGCTCACGACATGACGCGACATGTGGCATGGATGTTGTCGAGAGTTATTTTGATTGCGTTGCCGATGTTTGTGGTCACGATTATCGTAAGCATCGCAATTAACCTCTTGCAGGTAAAATGGAATCCCACTGCAAAACCCATGAAGCCTAAATTTTCTAAACTTAATCCGCTAAAGGGTTTTAAACGCATAGTGTCCATGCAAAGTTTGGTCAATTTTATCAAAAGTATGCTAAAGCTGGGTGCGGTAATGGCTGTCGTTTTTGTCGTACTCGGCAGCGAAATTGATATGATACCTGTTATTTTGAATATGACATTTATCGAAGCTGTCGGATATATTACCAGCCTCGTAATATCCGTAGGGATTGCGATGGGTGTTCTTTTTGTCTTTATTGCTCTGTTTGACTATGCCTATACCCACTGGAAGCATGAAAAAGACCTGAAAATGACAAAACATGAAGTAAAAGAAGAGTGGAAACAACAGGAGGGTAATCCGCAAGTTAAATCAAAGATTAAGCAAAAAATGCGCGAGGTATCCATGCGTCGCATGATGCAAAGCGTACCAAACGCCGATGTGGTAATCACAAACCCCACTCACTACGCCGTCGCTCTAAAATACGACATGATGGGCTTGGGAGGCGCACCAAAACTCGTGGGCAAAGGTGTAGATTTTATGGCGAAGCGTATACGCGAAAGCGCGCTTGAACATGATATTCCTATAGTAGAAAACCCACCCTTGGCTCGTGCAATCTATGCAGATGTAGAGGTAGACCAAGAAATCCCTGAAGAGCTTTATGTGGCAGTGGCAGAAATAATGGCATATGTGTTTAAGCTAAAAGGTAAGGCAGCATGATTTTTTTTGGAGGTATCCGTGGATAAATATTACGCATTTTTACACGGTCTACTGACCATTCTGATTTTTGCTGTTCTTTTTGTTGGCAGGGCAGAGATATTTGTCATGTCTTACATAGTTATTTATATTATCGTCGTGGTACGCACGCTCATGACACCAGGCAGGCGCACTACACGGAGATACCGTGTGTTGGCATATACATTGATTCTTATTATGCAGTTTGCAATGGTGGACAGTGTGCTTTATAGCCAAACTTATGTAGACAATGTACCTGATTTCGTTTTTAGGAGGGTACTTGGAATTTTGACATTGCTTGTACCTTTTATCGTGAGTCGTTTTCTTGCGTCGGTACGGTACACACACTACTATCTGCCCACGGCGGGCGAAATCACCGCTGTTGGGATTTCGGAGCTGATGAGTACCGCAGGCTTGATAAGCGAATCCAAAAAAAAGTTATCCATTGATAACCTAAAATCACTCGCGTCTGATATGACACGACACGATTCTTTCCATTATATAAACAGCCGAAGCCTCACGGATGACTACTTTACAAAGGCACGCGAGAGCTTTAGCGACCCAAACATCTATATTGTCATATCTAAAACAGGTAGCCCGGCATCGGAGTTTATATCTGTTTTTACACAGAAGCAGTATAACCATGCGTCATTGTCGTTTGATAAAAAGCTACAGACAACCATAAGCTATAATGGTGGCGAAAAGGTATATCCACCGGGTCTTAACATGGAGCTGTTGGAGTTTTTTCGGAAGTCGCCGGATTCAAAAATAATGGTGTACAGCCTGCCATGTACGACAGAGCAAAAAAAGCAGATGTTGGACAAGATTGACAAAATCAACAGAGAAGGCAGTGCGTACAATATCCTCGGTCTTTTTATACACAAACGCCGTCATAAACCAAACATCCTCTATTGCACACAATTTGTCTATAACATGCTCGACAGTGCGGGGCTGGCTTATTTTGAAAAAGGCGACAAAAAAATAAGCCCCACCGATTTGGTGGAGCTGGACTATTACAGAAAGCTAAAGTTTGAGCTGGAGATTACATTTGGGTAAGGCATTCTCTAAACGCCGCGACGGCTTTGTCCAGCTGGTCGCGGGTGTGGGCGGCGGAGACCTGACAGCGCACACGAGCTTTGCCTTTTGGCACTACGGGGAAGAAGAAACCTATTGCGTATATTCCCTTCTCCAGTAGCAGAGCCGCCATTTTTTGAGCCTTTTGTTCATCGTAAAGCATAACGGGTGTGATGGGATGAATGCCCTGCGGGATGTCAAAACCTGCTTCTGTCATTTTTTCGCGGAAGTAGACAGTGTTTTCGCGGAGGCATTTTTTTATTTCCGGCGATGTGCGGATGAGCCTCAATACCTCCAGACTCGCTTCTGCTATGATGGGCGAGAGGGTGTTTGAGAATAGATATGTGCGAGATTTTTGGCGCAGGATGTCAATGATGGCTTTTTTGCCCGATGTGTAGCCGCCGGACGAGCCACCAAGGGCTTTGCCGAGTGTGCCTGTGATGATGTCCACACGACCCATTACGCCACAAAATTCATGTGAGCCTTTTAGGTTTTCGCCAATAACACCCACGGCATGGCTGTCGTCTACAATAACAAGCGCGTCATATTTGTCCGCGAGATCGCAAACGACTTGCAAGTTTGCTACAGTCCCATCCATCGAAAACACCCCATCGCAGACGATGGCGCGTATGCGTGCGGAGGAGGCTTGTTTTAACTGCTCTTCTAAGTCTGACATGTCATTATTTTTGTACTTATAGCGCGCCGCTTTACATAAACGTACACCATCAATAATGCTGGCATGGTTTAACTCATCGCTGATAATCGCATCATCAGCAGTGAGTATGGTTTCAAAAAGCCCACCGTTTGCATCATAGCATGACGAATACAATATTGTATCCTCTGTCTCAAGGAATGACGATAACTCGGCTTCGAGCTGTTTATGAACCTCTTGAGTGCCGCAGATGAAGCGCACAGACGATAAGCCATATCCCCATCGGTCAATGCCACGTTTTGCGGCGGCTTTTACGGCCTCGTGGTTGGCAAGCCCAAGATAGTTGTTGGAACACATGTTAATAAGTGCGGGCTTTTCTGCTGTACTAATGATAGGGGATTGTGGTGTTGTAATAACCCTCTCGTTTTTCCATAAGCCGGAGTCCTTAATTTCGGTTGCGGTTTTACTAAAAAAATCGTATGCCGTTTTCATGTCATCATCCTTTAAAACGAAATCAATATGAAAGAGTTGATGTTGCAAGTCTCCCAATTTGGCAACTTTGCATGAAAAAGAATGTTAAGTATATCATATTTGACGTTTTTTAGAAAATCGCAAGAATTTTTTAGTGACAGCAGTGGATGTAAAATTGACACATCCTCACAATCACCAAATCTATGGATGTTGGTTTTCTTTTCTTTGTCACGCAAAAGTTAAATCAAAACGCCAGCCATTATCGAGGCATAATCTCATAACATCATTGTCATGATTATTATGAACTTTATAACCAAATATTCCGTCAAAATTATCAGAAATATCTGCAAGCAAATCTTTTGTATCCACGGCGACATTATTCAATAATGAAATTTTTATATCTACGTCACTGAAAACATTTTGTATGCTACTAAGGGGCTTGTGAAAAAGCCTACTAAAATACATGGCTGTCGGCTCATTTACGGAATAAATAAGGTGTTTAGCCGTGCGGAAAGGGGAAATCCAAGCGCAAGTGAACAGAGGATACTTCGTTGGGAATCCTCTGTTCCTGCGATTGTAAAAATGTCACCAAACCCACGGCACGTCATATTTTTGAATATTTTCATCTGCTGTTACAATTGTCATCTTTTCTAAAAGTGCAGTTGCAATGATGATTCCATCGAAAGGGTCGCGATGCAATAGCGGAAGGG
>WRGY01000089.1 GCA_009786925.1 Defluviitaleaceae bacterium
GGTCGCGTATACCGAAAAGGCGCGGTTACAGTCGGCGTGGTAGTGCATGGCGATAGCTTTATCGCAGGACACGGCCCGGGTGTCACCACACTCTTTACATCAAGCCAACCTCTGATTGAGCCGTTTATTGATGCCAAGGCCAACCTGGCTGATATGTTTTTGTAACAAAAAAACGACCCCATATAGGGGTCGCAAATAGTTAAAAGTTTAAAAAATCGGGAGACACAACACTATTGCAAGCAGGGCAAGCACTACCGCCCCCAGTTTAGTCCAAGTCTCCAACGCGCCTTCGGCGGAGCGTCGCTTGTTCTTATCCCAGTAGGTGTCTGCTACGTTTCCCATGCCCGCGATGCTACCCATGCCACCCGCGCTGCGCTTCTTCTGCAAAAGAATCGCACCGACAAGTGCTACGCATCCTACTAAAAAGATAACCATCAAAATCACAAAAATCACCGACATGCAAAACACCTCTTAAAATTAGTTTGAATAGCGGAAGAGGGATTTGAACCCCCGACCCTTCGGGTATGAACCGAATGCTCTCGCCAGCTGAGCTATTCCGCCAAAAAGAACTTGTAAATATACACCCCCACGAATATCGCAGGGGTAAAAGTATTGCATTGGGCGCAGAAGGACTTGAACCTCCGACATCCTGCTTGTAAGGCAGGCGCTCTCCCAGCTGAGCTATGCGCCCGAAAATTCAACGTTGCTATAGTACAGCATATAAAAAAGCCTGTCAAGACATTTTTTATAGTTTGTTAAAACTGTTTTTGCATTTTAGAAACGCTCATTTGGAATAATACGGCGATGATAACGATGGAGCCTTGGATTGCGCCCACTAGGAAGCTTGGCAAGCCCATCAAATTCATCAGATTATTAATCACGCCGAGTGTGAGTGTGCCAAAAAAAGTGCCTATGGGTCGTCCGCGACCGCCACTCATGGCTGTGCCTCCGATAACTACGGCGGCTATTGCTTGCAGTTCGTAAAGTGTGCCTGATGTTGCGGAGTTCATAGAGCCGAGGCGGCTGGCTTCTACGAGAGCGGCAAACGCCATCAGACCGCCCGCTATCATGTATACAAAGACCTTGACTTGCTTTACTTTTACGGCAGAAAGATTTGCGGCGCGCTCATTACTGCCTATTGCGTATATATGTCGCCCCAATGCTGTTTTTTTACAAAAAACAGCCAAAAGGATGGTAAGAGCAATCCAATAAAATACAGGAAGCGGCAAACCATTCGGCAAAAGCTCACTCGTAAAAAGACGAGTATTAGAAAAATCACGAAATCCAAGCACATCAATGTCAAGTACCGTACCGCCTGCACGCCCCAAGATAATACCTCCGCCATTCCAATAATGCAGAGAAAGGGAGCGAAAAATCTGCATGGCACCCAGTGTAACGATAAAAGCAGGGATACGAAAATATGAAATCAACACGCCATTAAACAAACCCATAAAAATACCGGCCGCAAAGGCCGCCATTACACCTAGAGCGATGCTTCCCGTTGCGTTGATGACGGCTATGGTAATCAGCCCTGTCAACGCCGTTGCGGAGCCTACGGAAAGGTCAATCCCTCCGGAAATAATAATAATTGTTGCACCCAGTGCAATAATACCCACGATTGTATTATTGAACAGAATATTAACAAAGTTTGTGATGTTAAAAAAAGTTGTACCCATTATTGCAGTTGCAATAATCAATAATAGAACAAAAGTAACAAACGCGCTGTTTTCTATTAAAAATTGCTTGTAGTTAAAGTTTTTCATAACTTACCCCCTGTGGATATAAGCATTATATTTTCTTCTGTCATTTCTTCGCGGTTAAATTCTTGGCGAATTTCTCCTTGGAACATGACATATACACGGTCACATGTCCTTTGCAACTCCGGTACTTCATTGGAAAGTATAATAAAGCTATAGCCTTGCTCCGACAAAGATATGATTTGGCGGTAGATTTCCATTTTAGCACCTACGTCCACACCTTGGGTTGGATTGTCTAAGATAACGACGCTGGGATTGGAGCAGAGGGCTTTTGCCAGTACTATTTTTTGTTGGTTTCCACCGGAGAGTGATGTTATTAAATTGTTGGTATCTCCTGCTTTTATATCCAGTTTTTTCACATAATCGTTTGTTAATTTTTCCAGTGTAGAGTTTTTCAAAATGCCGAAACTTTGGATTTTTGATAACACTGAGAGTGCCAGATTCTCTTTTATGTTAAGGTCGGCGATGATGCCGTTTTCTTTTCTGTTTTTTGGGACATATGCAATTTTGTTTGTCATCGCGGTGTGGGTGCCGCGCATTTTTACTTCTTTGCCCTCTATTATTACCTTTCCTTCATATGGTGGGTTTGCACCATAGACAGAGGCAAACAGCTCTGTGCGACCATCGCCCAGCAGCCCCGTAACACCAAGCACTTCACCCTTACGCAGATTAAGATTTACGTTTTTATATTCTCTTTCCTTGCTCATATTTTTTATTTCAAGTATAACTTCGCCTAGCTCACGAGTTTTGTATATGCCTTCTGTATTTACTTCTTCTCCTACCATATGTGTGCTTAGGTCTTTTTCTGTCAGTTCTTCGGATACCTTGCCTGTGGCTACGACTTCGCCATCACGCAAAATCGTGTAGCTGTCGCATACCTCTAGCACCTCGTTAAGCTTATGTGAAATAAAAATCAAGCTGATGCCTTGGTCACGCAATGTGCGCATTACATTAAAAATAAGCTCCGTCTCTACCTCTGTTAATGAAGTCGTAGGCTCATCCATGATGATAACCTGTGCTTCTTTTAGGAGTGCGCGAGCGATTTCGGTTATTTGTTTATAAGAAGGGTTTAACTCCGATACCATTGTGTATGGGTTGATGTCAACACCCATACGCCCCAAAACTTCTGAAGCACGGTGGCTCATGGTTTTTTTGTCCAGCAAAAATCCCTTTTTGAGTTCCTTGCCCAGATATAGATTTTCAAAAATATTCAAGTCATTAACGAGTGATAATTCCTGATGGATAAATGCAATTTTTTTATCGTCAAATGATTCCCCATAAACTAAAATCTGCCCATCGTCTTTGTGTAAAATATTGCCGAGGATGTTCATCAATGTGGATTTACCTGCTCCGTTTTCTCCGAGCAGGGCGTGGATACTGCCTTTTTCTACAGTAAAATTTACATCCTTTAGTACATAGTTTGCACTAAAAGATTTTTTTATTCCTTTCATTTCTACGGCAAACACAACACAGCACCCCTTCAAAATCTAACGAGAAGCCGCGCAAAGCGCGGCTTCTGTCAGAAAATATTTTACCATGGAGAATCTGCAACAATAAAGTTTTGTGCATTGTTACGTGTTACGATTTCCGGCGGAATGATTGTGATGTTTGGGAAATCCCTGCGCCCGCGCAGATAGTCCACAGCTAGGTCAATTGTGTCCATAATCATGGTCGGTGAGAATGTTGCTGTGAAAAGGTAAATATCTTGTTCGTCCAAAATTTCTTGGAAGTAGAGTTGCATACCGCCTGCACCGTTCATGGCTTGGATGTCCGTGCGGCCTGCTTCACGGATGGCTTGCAACGCGCCCATAGAAAGCTGGTCATCGATTGTAAAAATCGCGTCTATATGCGGGTTTGCTGTCAGCATATCTGTGGTAACGGTTAATGCTTCTTCCATAGAAATGGCTGTAGTTGTCATTGTTACAAGCTCAATGCCCGGGAATGTTGCCATTACCTCGTGGAATGGTGTAAGGCGGTCAACGTTTGTAGAACCTACAGCCGGTACAGAAATATAGGCAACGACACCTTCTCCGCCGATGACTTCTGCAATTTTATTAGCACTTTCGCGACCGATGAGGTCGTTAGAGCCAAGCAGTCGACTGTTAAAATCTACGTTTACATTGCGGTTAAATACAAATAACGGAATGTTTGCATCTACAACTGCCTGTGCCGCAAAGTCCAACTCATCCGAATGCGGGAAAAGGACAATTACATCCACATTTTGAGAAATAAGTTCTTCCAGTTGTCCTGCTTGTTCTGCCACGTTTTGTGACGCAAGTACGCGGAATCCACCTAAACCTTCTGCGAGCAACTCACTACCCTTGATGTCCGCAAAGAAGTGAACTGCCGCAATCCAGCCTTGTGCCGCTGCTGGTACTACTACTACGATTTCTGATGTAGAAAATGCATCAGCCTCAGGTGTAGCCTCCTGTCCTGCGTCTGCTGTTTCTTCGCCTGTTGCAGGAGCTTGCTCCTGCTGGGGTGCAGGTGTAGGTGTAGCTACCGGTGTAGCGCCATCATTGCCGCCACATGCTGCAAAAACCATTGCGCAAATGGCAAGCACTGCGATAATAAAAACGTTTTTTTTCATTTTGTTTCCTCCTGTTTTTTATATATCAACCCACGCATTTAGTTTGTCACTTTCTACACATGCGTCGGTGATTTTCATGATATGGTGAGCATCCTCAAATGTGGAATAGTCGGACTCCTTGCCTCGTATTGCATCATAGAAGGAGCGGACACTGTTTGTAAAAGCGTCTGCCCAGCCGACTGCATGACCGTTTGGCAATGCAATTTTTTCTTTTGCTTTACCCGTTAGGTATTTTGCGTCGGCAAATATTTCTATATTGCCCTTGTCGCGGTTGCCGATTTTTAGGCGGTCGGGTTTTTCTTGATACCATTCCAGGGACTGTTCTGTTCCTTCTATCAATATCCTAAAGTCATTTTTTCTGCCACTGACGAGCTGTGACACGCGTATGATGGACTCTGTGCCGCATTCGAAGCGTGCGTGTATGATGGCCGCATCCTCATTATCAACCGCTATTGCTTTGCCATTACACAATCGTTCCGTATGGAGCTTAGAACGCCTCGCAAGCACGGAGACGATTTTTCTTCCGATAATGTACTGGATTGTGTCGAAGCAATGTGAGCCGATGTCAGAAATCGCTCGGGTATTGCCCCCATAGGTTTCTTCTACGCGCCAGTTGTAGTCCGTGTTAAAAAGAAGCCAGTCCTGCAAATACTCGGTGGCCACAAACCAGACATTGCCTATGCTTTTGTTTTTTACGCGCTCCCGCATTTCTGCGACCATGGCATTGTGTCGATAGTTGAAAGAAACGCCGCCAATAAGTCCTGATTTTTTTGCAAGCTCAGCAAGCTCTTCGGATTCATAAGAATGGAGCGTAAATGGTTTTTCGCTAAAAACGTTTATATTTGCCTGTAAAATTTGTTTGTTAATGGGGTAATGAAGGTGACTGGGTGAACAATTATGCACAACATCTAAGTCAGGATGTTGTTTTAGCATCTTCTCTACAGAGTCGTAGTAAAACTCTATACCAAAGATATTTGCAATTTCTTGTGCGGCTTTGATATTGCTTTCACAAACAGCAATCGGTCGTGCATATGGAATGCGTCTAATAGACTCTATATGCTGTTTGCCGATAAATCCGCCACCAACAATGGCGGCCTTTATGTTAATGCCACAATCCAAGTTTTGTCCACCTCACTCTACGCTCTCCTTAGAATTGTTACAATACTATAACAAATTACACAAATGTCAATATGTAAAAAAAGAGCCGCCCATTCGAGACAGCTCCTTATTTGTAGATTTGATTGTTACATCATGCCCATTCCTCCACCTGGGGGCATCATTGGGGGCTCTGGTTCTTTAATGTCGGTAACTACGGCTTCTGTTGTGAGGAGAGTAGCTGCTACGCTGGTTGCATTTTGCAAAGCCGAGCGGGTTACTTTTGTCGGGTCAATAATACCCGCACTCACCATGTTTACAAAAGTTTCTGTAAGGGCATCAAAGCCAGTGCCTTTCTCTTTTTCTTTTAGGGCGTTGACAATTACCGCACCTTCGAGTCCCGCATTGTCAACAATTTGACGGACGGGAGACTCCAGTGATTTGAGTACAATTTCTGCACCGGTCTTTTCGTCGCCCATGAGTTTGTCCGCCACGGCTCTTGTTGCTGGCAGCGAGTGGATAAACGCACTACCTCCGCCACAGATTATGCCTTCTTCTACTGCCGCACGAGTGGCCGCCAGAGCGTCCTCCATACGTAGTTTTTTCTCTTTAAGCTCTGTTTCTGTGGGTGCGCCCACTTTAATGACAGCTACACCACCTGCCATTTTTGCCAGACGCTCTTGTAGTTTTTCTTTGTCAAATTCGGATGTTGTTTCTTCGATTTGAGAGCGAATTTGGCCTACACGCGCATTTATTGCAGATTTTTCGCCTGCACCGTCTATGATTATTGTGTTTTCTTTTTCGATTTTTACAGATTTTGCACGACCCAAGTCCTCAACTGTGGCTTCTTTTAGCTCCAAGCCTACCTCAGAAGAAATCACCTTGCCGCCTGTGAGGATTGCGATGTCCTCTAACATTGCCTTGCGGCGGTCGCCAAAGCCCGGTGCCTTTACTGCGGCCACATTAAATACGCCTCGCAGTTTGTTTAGCACGAGTGTGGTGAGGGCTTCGCCTTCTACGTCTTCGGCGATGATGAGAAGTTTCGCGCCCATTTGTACTATTTGTTCAAGCAGTGGAAGGATTTCTGCCACTGTTGTGATCTTTTTGTCAGTAACAAGAATGTAGGGATTGTCAATATTAGCAACCATTTTTTCCATGTCTGTACACATGTATGCGGACAGATAACCGCGGTCAAACTGCATACCTTCTACAAGCTCCAACTCTGTAAACATGGTTTTTGATTCTTCGACGGTAATAACGCCGTCGTTGGATACTTTGTCCATGGCTTCGGCTATCATGTCACCAACTTCTTTGTTGCCTGCGGAGATGGCGGCGACTTTTGCGATGTGGTTTTTGCCATCGATTTTTTGGCTCATTCCTTGGATTGCTTCTACTGCGGCATCGGTTGCTTTTTGCATACCGTTACGTAGGATGATGGGGTTTGCACCTGCAGCAATATTTTTTAGACCTTCGCGCACCATAGCTTGTGCCAGTACAATAGCGGTGGTAGTGCCGTCACCTGCTACGTCATTTGTTTTTGTTGCTACTTCTTTTACAAGTTGCGCACCCATATTTTCAAATGGGCATTCCAGTTCTATCTCTTTTGCGATTGTTACACCATCGTTTGTAATTAGCGGTGTGCCGTATTTTTTATCAAGCACCACATTACGACCCTTTGGACCAAGCGTGATATTTACGGTGTCGGCGAGTTTGTTAACGCCAGCTTCTAAGATTGTGCGTGCATCAATTGCGTATTTGATTTGCTTTGCCATTCTTTAAAACCTCCTATTCAACTATTGCGAGAATATCGCTCTGTCTTACGATTACATACTCGTCTTTGCCGAGTTTTACTTCTGTACCCGCGTATTTAGAATAAATCACCTTGTCACCGGGTTTTACTTCCATTTTAACTTCTTTTCCATCAACTACGCCTCCGGGGCCTACTGATACAACTTCTGCTTGTTGTGGTTTTTCTTTTGCTGTGGGGGCAAGAATAATGCCCGAATCGGTTTTGTCCTCGGCCTCAAGTTGTTTAATTACAACGCGGTCGCATAATGGTTTTAGCTTCATGTTTTACCTCCTCTTATTAGCACTCGTTGCGGGTGAGTGCTAATATAGTTTAATGTTATTGCAAAGATTACGCAAACATCGTATTTGGACATTTTTCAAGGATTTGTCACAAATATGAGCAAAAAAATAGGCTATGCAGGATTATATTCCGCATAGCCGTTGTTTTTACTGATTTATTATGTTTTTTGCGGCTCTTGTGTCATGTAAGACCTTTTCTATATCAATGGTAGTAAACTCACCGTTTTCGTATAGAATTTTTCCGCGCACCATAGTCATCTCTACGTCACGCCCGCTTGTGGAGTAGGCGAGGTTAAGTATGGGGTCGTAGCACATGGTTTGCCGTGGGTTATTAAAATTTAGCATGATTATGTCTGCGTCATAACCCTCGACCAATTGACCACTTTCGCCTTCGCGGCCTTGGGCCTTCGCACCGTTAGTTGTTGCCATTTTCAGCGTTTCGAAGGCCGGTAGGGTGGTGGGGTCTCCTGTTGCGTATTTTTGCAAAAGCGATGCCATTTTCAGCTCTTCGAAGAGGTCATGTGAATTATTAGAAGCTACACCGTCTGTGCCAAGTGCTACATTAACGCCCTTGGCAAGCATTTTTGCCACAGGTGCGAGGCCGCTTGCGAGCTTTAGATTAGAAAGGGGATTATGTGATATTGTCACGCCTTTTTCTAAAAAAATCTCCATATCATCCTCTGTCGCCCATACCCCATGAGCCGCAGTGGTGGGGACATCAAAAACGCCATGCTCTAAAAAAGTCCGTGCAGGTGTTTTGCCATAAATTTTCATACAATTATCATGCTCTGTTTTTGTTTCGGAGAGATGGACATGCATACGGAGATTGTGTTTATGTGTGAACTCCATCGCTTTCGCCCACACAGAGGGTGTCGAAGTGTATACCCCATGGATGGCGGCTTCTATTTTAATACGCCCATCCTTTTTGTCGTATCCTGCCTCCAATGCGCGGGCGGTTTGCATATACTCATTGCACTTGTAAAAATCGAAGCCGTCGGGGTCGAATGTCATCACGCCGTTGCAAATATTTGCTAACATACCCACTTCGTCAGTGGCCTGAGCCACGTAGTCCATGTGGCAGTACATGTCCGAGAATGCAATAGTGCCGCTGGAGAGCATTTCGGCCATGGCGAGCAGAGTTCCCGTGCGTATGAGCTGGGGCTTGTCCTGAACTTTACCCTCTGCGGGTATGAGGTTTTTGAAAAGCCAATCCTCCAACGAAAGGTCATTTGCAAAGCCTCTAAAGAGTGTCATCGCTGCGTGGGTATGACAGTTGTACAAACCGGGCATGAGGACTTTATGCGTACAGTCAATTTCACGCTGTGCAGTCACACCTTTTGTAGCAAAGGTGATTTTACCATTTTCAACTCCGAGGTCAGAGATAATTATAGGGCTTTTTTTGTCCATCGTTACTATGGTTGCATTTTTAAACAAAATATCCATGATGGTTTTCCTTTCGCTTTCACCTATGGCTGTCTTGCAGAGATGTCAATATTCATGCCGCCGATATTTTCTTTCATCTTGGTATCGGCTTTGCGGTTTTCACTGTTTAGATAGTCGAAAAAGCCCATGTTGCCATTGCGTAGTGCTTCTGATAGAGCTAGAGGAACTTCGGCCTCTGCGGCTACTACTTTTGCACGCATTTCTTGTACGCGGGCGCGCATTTCCTGCTCCTCGGCTACGGCGAGGGCGCGGCGTTCTTCTGCTTTCGCTTCCGCAATTTTTTTATCTGCGTCCGCTTGTTCTATTTGGAGAGAAGCACCTATATTTCTTCCCACGTCTACATCTGCGATGTCGATAGAAAGGATTTCGTAGGCTGTACCGGCATCAAGGCCTTTTGAGAGGACGGTTTTTGAGATTTTGTCCGGATTTTCCAATACCTCGCGGTGGGTGGCGGCGGAGCCTACGGTGGTGACTATACCTTCGCCTACACGAGCTATGATTGTAGCTTCGCCCGCGCCGCCTACGAGGCGTTGGATGTTTGTGCGTACAGTCACGCGAGCCACGACTTTAATTTCTATACCATTGATTGCCATCGCAGAAATCATGGGGGTTTCGATTACTTTCGGGTTAACGCTCATGCGTACAGCTTCGAATACATCGCGACCGGCGAGGTCTATTGCGGCGGCACGTTCGAAGGGAAGTTCAAGGTTTGCACGATGTGCGGCAATGAGAGCGTTTACTACCGCGTCCACACGACCGCCTGCGAGATGATGGGCTTCTAATTGTGCTATAGGAATGGGTACATTTGCCTTTGTGAGTTTAATGAGGGGAAGGACTATGCGCGACGGCGTAACACGGCGCAAGCGCATCCCGACGAGTGAAAAAATACTAACCTTGGCACCGCTTGACCATGCCGAAATCCAAAGCCCCAGCGGGACGAATCGGAAAAAAATCATGAGGAATAATAACACAACTACAAAAACAGAAATTATCATCATATTAATATAAGCACCTCCACCAAGATAAAACATATGAGTCCTCCTTTTAGTTGCCGTCTATGAGAGCTACGACGACTTTGTTTGCTTTAGTTTCTACTACTCTTACATAGGCTCCGCGCTCTATCATAGAGTCGCTTGCGCATACTTCTACTTTCACGCCATTAAAATCAGCTTCGCCATAGGGACGAAGGATGGTTGTAGTTTTGCCTTCCTTGCCCACAAGACTGCTGAGGTCTATGACAGGTAGGTCCTCTGATAGACTTTCTGAAAGCATAATCCTGCCGTGGAACTGCTTTCTTTTAATGAACGTAAGCAGGAAAAATACCGACAGACCCAAGACAATAGAGTTGAGTACAACAAAAAACCATCCGCCCGGGACATAAATCACAGCAAGCACAGCAGAGGCTACCAGGGCTAATATGCCGACAATGCCACTGACAAAACTGTCAAAGCCAGGCAAAATAAGCTCCAACACAATAGCCATTATGCCAATCACGAGTAAAATTATACAGAGTTCTAACACGCTAGCACCTCCGTTTCAAAAAGATTTAAAGAGTGTTTTCTGTAGTCGCTTGTGGTGTCATTTTGGGCGAACGCACTGCAACAACATCGGCCTTTAGCACAGGAATCCGAATGCCTCGATTTGTACCAAATTCTACGATAAAGCAGTCCTCACCCACATCGGCGACTTTCCCAAAAAACCCGCCACTCGTAACCACATTATCGTTAACAGTGATTTGCGATTGCAATTCCTTCATTTGTTTTTCGCGCTTGCGCTGTGGGCGTATCATAAAAAACCACATCGCTACAAATACACCACCCCATATAAGCAACATCGGCCATATGGAAAACGGCTCAGGCTCGGATTGCGCGGGCGTGCTTCCCCCCGCGGGCGTGTATCCTACTACTGCCTGTGTTTCGTTTGTGCCTTCCGGTGCCGGTAGTCCCGCCGGAAGATTTGCAAAAAATATTACCTGCTCGTTTAACTGCATTCTTTTTTCTCCTTTGATAAAGTTGTTTTGTTTATTGTATTAGAAATAACAGGCTAGTGCAAGTTGATAGTTAATATTTCCTTAACAAAAATTTCATCAAAATGTAATTTTTCTATTGAAAAAAATATTTTTTGTGATACTATATGCTCGGAAATATTCTTGGGGGGGTATCTTTTGTGAAAAAAATAATTGCCTTGTTTATAGTGCTTCTGGTTATTCCTATATTGCCTGTGTTTGCATCTCCCGCTACAAGAGAGAGGCATAGTCAGCTACAACAACAGCTTAGCCAAGCGGCACAATCTGTGCGCGAACAACAAAATCTTTTGGCAGGCACGCGCCACGAGATGTCACAGATTGTAATGGAAATGCAGGAACTTGACCAACAAATCATGGATGCAGCGTCGGCATTGGAGAGCATAGAGTTTTCGCTACGTGATACAGAAATAAGAATCGCCGATGCAGAGGATGAACTCAATGTTGCACGCGATGAACATGACCTGCAATTTGAACTATTGCGAACCCGCGTCCGTGTAATACATGAGGAGGGTTCGATAGGGTTTTTGGATGTGCTTTTTCAAGCCGAGAGCATAGTTGACTTCTTTATGCGCTGGGAATATATCCGTGCAATTGCTGAGTTTGACCATACACTTCTTGACCGCTTGCAGCAGGCAGAGCAGGACATTCAAAACCACTTGGAAGATTTGGTACGCTGGCGTAACATGGTAGAGGATTTGCAATTTCAATACAATCTCACAATGGACGACCTTGAGTTTATGTATGGTGAACGCGAGGCGTGGTTTGAGAATTTATCAGAAAATGAAGAAGTAATGGCAGAGCTTCTGGAAATATATTTGCATGAGCAACGTATGGCAGAGTCTGCTTTCGGGGCAATCCAAGCCCAGCTCCAAAGCGAAGAAAACGCAATGCGCCGCCAGGCAAATGCGCAAGCCCATAGTGCGCGTTTGGCCACACTTAATAATCATTATGGCCAATTTCAGTGGCCGATACCTACGCATTCTCGTATTTCCAGTCCCTTCGGAATGCGGCATCACCCGATTTTGCGCCAACAGCGTCATCACTCGGGCATAGATGTAGGTGCGCCTACAGGTACACGCCTAATAGCGTCCGCAGACGGATATGTGCGTTTTGCAGGATGGAGCGGTGGTTATGGAAACACGGTAATCATTGACCATTATGGTGGCTACAGCACTCTCTATGCCCACAACTCTCGTAATCGTGTCGTAACGGGTCAGCGTGTGTATCGTGGAGACCATATTGCCGATGTAGGCTCTACGGGCATGTCAACAGGCCCGCATCTCCACTTTGAAATAAGAATAAATAATCGCGCTGTGGATCCTATGGGCTATTTCCCGAGATAGCAAACCCTGATTGCATGTTAACACTTTTGTAACCAAATTTTAAATAATTGTTGTAAACTTGTAAGCAATATGTTATTGTAATTGGGAAATAAAAAAATTATGAAGGAGTGCCTTGTATGTTTTGGCGAAAAAATGAGCCTCAGACACGCCCGGCAGTCAAAAAAGCAAGCGAGTTAATTAACACAAAATCACATAACCAGAAAAAATATATCTCTTTAATGCTTGTTCCATCGTACAGTACAGGAAAAACTCGTAGCCTGCGTATCCCGCGGGCTGTTTTGTATGGCTTGGCTATCGGAATGTTTATCGTTTGCTCAGTGATTACGGGCTTCTATTTGCGTAGCCTGTACTTTGAGGGGGTTGCTCGTAGCCTCACTCATTCTTTGGAAGAAACACAGGCGACGTTTTATGAGTTCCAATATCAGGCAGAGCAAGCGCAAAGCGAGCTGATAGACGCAACGGTTCAAATGTATGAACAATTGAGTGAAGAGCAAGCTCGCGCACAGCTGGAAATCTACCGTCAAGAACGTCGTCATCAGGACACCTTAGAAGATATTTGGGACATAATAGATGATTTGGAGGACCAAATCCGCGAGTTTGACGAAGTACAACAGGAAATGCGGAGCAATCTAGGGTCACGCCGCGTAATTCCTCCAATAGCGGGACTTCTTTCTCAAATGGAAGAAACACATGATAATTTGCGTGAGTCTCTTGTGCAAGAGCGCGTTCTTGGCGCGTATATCGTAGAGGGCATGACGCAAAATGCCGCACTTGCAGAGACAGAAATGTTAGAGCGATTAAGTTTTTTGACTACAGAGCTTGAAATAAAACGCCAACTACATGACAGCCTTGAGTATTATCGCCAAAAAATGGAGCCATATTTATTAAATTATCCCACTCTTTGGCCAATCCGAGGACAGATAAGCTCTGGCTTCGGCTGGCGCAGAAACCCCTTCGGGGGTAGGGGAAGTGAGCATCATAACGGTGTTGATATACCCGCACGTACAGGCACACCAATCCGTGCAACAGGCGGCGGTACAGTGACATTCTCCGGTTGGAGAAACGGGTATGGAAACACAGTAGTGATAGACCATGGTATAGGACTGTCAACAAAATATGCCCACAATACTCGCAATTCTGTAAGGGAAGGCGAACGCGTAGAGCGCGGTCAAATTATTGCATATGTGGGAAGCACCGGTCGAAGCACAGGGGCGCACATACACTACGAGGTTCGCAGAAACGGAGTGGCAATAAATCCGGCTCCATTTCTTATCGAGCATTATAATTAAGGAGAATGACATGGCGCGAAATATTCAAGATGAATTTACGAGACCAACAAGTACGGTAATCGGCAAGGGATTTACCATCCATGCCGCACGTTTTACATGTTCCGAGTCAGAATCCATGAGGATAGATGGCACGGTAATAGGCGACATTGACATTGAAGGCCTAATCAACATAAGTGAAACCGGGCGCGTGGATGGTAATATATCTTCCGGCTCGGCACGCATAGCTGGTAGAATATTCGGAAATGTACAATGCCGTAACGCCATGCATATGGCTACCACTGCCGATGTGACAGGCGACATCCTGACTTCTACGCTAATAGTAGATGAGGGTGCTATTTTTACGGGACGCTGTCAGACACATGTTAGTGCTGATGGATTGCCCGCAATCGCGTATAATTGAAAAAAAAGTGCTTGACATTTTCCAAGGCTTTGTCATATAATAACTCTCGTTGAAAATGAGTACGGCCCGATGGTCAAACGGTTAAGACACGGCCCTTTCACGGCTGAGATCGGGGTTCGATTCCCCGTCGGGTCAGTCCTATAGTGAGTTTGCTATAGCGAGTGGCGACAAGTTGTGCGTGTTATTATACACGCATTTTTGTTACAACCATTGTATGGCGCCATGGCCAAGCGGTAAGGCAGAGGTTTGCAAAACCTTTATTCCCCGGTTCAAATCCGGGTGGTGCCTGTAAACGAAGCAACAAAACCCCCCTCGGGGCAAGTGATATTCACTTTGCAACGAGGGGGGTTTTTATTAGTTTTTTGATTAATCAACCACCTGGATGCCAGTCTACATCGCCGAAGGTTTCGAGCCATGCTGCGCGGCGTTCGTCGATGATAGCTTGGCCACCGGCTGCCATGTAGCGTGCGCGGCCTGCATCAAATACTGCATCAAATTGGTCTACAGGGACTGTGATGGCTTGGTTTAGGACTTCGTTGCCCATGCCAAACATGCCATCAAGGCCGCCGCCGTAGAGGCCTTCTGATACGATTTCGCGGGTGACTACGCGAGTGGGTACCCATGCGTAACGGCGAGTCATTTCTACTGTACGGTTTACATTGTCTTGCTCTATGCCTTCGAAGCCAAATGCGAGAGAGTTGAGCGCGGGGTTAGAAAGTGGCGGGATGTTTGTGAAGGTGGGGAGCAGGTCAAAGTTGCGGAGAGAGGGGATAAACATCTCGTCAGGCCACTCATCATTGTTGGTGGGAATGAGGTAGCCGTCGGGTCCCATTTCGAAGTGAATACCTTCGTAGCCGAACATGATAAACTCACGCACGTTAGGGCGGCTAATAAAGTCGATATAGATGAGGCTCGCAATCGGCTCTGTGTTTGTGTGTGGGAAGAAGATATGGCGTTCTTGGCCATGGCCTACTTCCATTCTGGGGATGCCTGCGTCGTTAAGGAAGGGGGCTACGGAGATAAAGTTTGCATAGGGGCCAACATTTTCGCGTAGGCGATTGATGATACCGGGTGATGTGCGGAAGGGGTAGTCCCAGTTGCCGATAAAGGCACCTACAAAGCCCAGCATGAGCAGGTCGTCGCCGATAGGGTTGTTTGCGTCATGCAGTGAGAAGTCAGGCCAGATAAGGCCGTCGTTAAACCAGCGGTTAAGCACACGCGCACCTTCTTTGATGCCTTCGTACATAAATCGTCTGTCGTCAAATCCATAGATGAAGTGTTCGCGGTCGGTGATGTCGTTGGGGATAAAGGCGGTCATTACATGTTCGCCTGTCCAGCCGATGTCCTGCGTAGGGCGGAAGGGAATCATTTGAGAAGCATCCGCGCCAAGGAGAAGCTCTGCATTGTCGCGGAAGGCAATCAGCATATCTTCGAATTGTTGCATCGTCTCCGGTGGAGCAATGCCGAGGGTGTTAAGCCAGTCCTCACGCACAAATGTAGCCATGCGCAGGTCGCCGGCAAAGTGGCGGCCGGTAAAGCCAAAAAGCTCTGCGGTCACAGGGTCTCTGTTCCACCAAACCATGTCTGTGCCTTGCATTGTGTAGAAGTTGGGGATGAGGCTCGCGTATTCTCTTACGAAGGGAGCGAGGTCGATAACGCCGCCCATGCCCGCGAGTTCCAGTACAGGTTGGAAGTCGAACATCATAGAAACGTCGGGTGCTGTGCGCGAAGCAAGCAATGTACCCATTACGTCGCCCTCTGTCCAGCGGTCAACTTCTACAAAAGTTACGTTAATGTTGTGCATACGAAGTACTTCCGCACGTATCCAGTCTGCCCAGTAGCTTTCGGAGATGTGTGGGAGACGCTCGGGAGAGCGGTTCCAAGCAATAACGGAGATGTTGCGTGTCTCGTCAAAGCGGGGAACCATTTCGCCGTCGATATTTGCAAGTGTGAGTCCGTGACGAGCAAGGATGTCAGCATCCTCTACGAGTTCGAGGTCTGCCTCTGCTTCTGCCTCAACGTGTACAGCCTCTCCCGCACCTATGGCAGGTGGCGGTGGCTCTGTGCTGCCTCCCGCGCAGGCCGCAAGTACGAGGATGAGAGCAAGTAGTGCTAAAAACATTTTTTTCATTAAATGTTCCTCCTGTTTGTTATTATTATGTCAACCTTAGCCTTTTACTGCGCCAAGGGTAACGCCTGCGACAAAGTATCTTTGTAAAAACGGATATACGCATAGGATGGGCAACATGGCTACTACGATGGCTGCGGCACGGACGGATTCTGTGCGACCCGGTGCTGCTGCCGCGCCTGCGTCGAGAGTAGTATCCACGCCTTGCATACCTTGCAGGATATGGAAGAGAAGCAGTTGGATGGGGCGATAATGCGCCATTTCGGCTGCGGGCATAAACATGAGTGCATCTGTAAAACCATTCCAGCGGCCTACTGCGTACATTAGGCCAAGGGTAGCAAGTGCAGGTGTAGAAAGGGGCAGATATATTTTGATTAGTACCATAAGAGGCCCCGCGCCGTCGATTTCGGCGGATTCCTTTAGGCTCTCGGGTATGCCCATAAAAAATTTGCGCATTATTATCATCAGGAATACGCTGATGAGTCCGGGAAGGATTAGCACCATTACGTTGTTGATGAGTCCTATAGTGTCCAGGAGTACATACATCGGTATAAGGCCGGCAGAAAAATACATGGTGAAGATGATAATAAATGTAATAATTTTGCGTCCTTTTAAATGGTCGTATGTGAGCGGATATGCGCACAATACAGTCATGGTCAGCTGTGCGATGGTAGTAATAAACGTCAAAATAGCCGTCCAGCCCAATGCCCGCATAAAACGTGCGTCGGTCAGTATATCTCGGTATGCATCAAGGGAGGCACCTATGGGGAACTCTCGGTCAACAATAACATTATCCACCACATGCTGTACCTCTGTACGCGGGAGGAGTGCTACCGTCCGGCGCATGATGGCGGCAGGGTCGCTAAGGCTGGTGGCTACTACACTCAGTACAGGCAATATGCATATCAATATAAGCCCAATCATGATGACAACGATAACCCAGTCACCAATCGTGGCTCGCTTTAGGCGGCTCTTTCTTACTGTCCTTACCATAGTCCGTCACCGCCCAATCTTTTAACAACAAAGTTTGCACCCAGTACAAGGCCGAGGTTGATTACGTTTTGTACCATGCCAGCGGCTGTAGCCATTGCAAACTGCCAGTTAGTTATACCCCATTCGAAGATATACAGCGGCAAAACGAGGGCAACAGATGCAACGAGTGGGTTGCGCAACGCGAGGAAACGGTCAAAGTCCGCGGCCATTACTCCGCCGAGTGCAAGGATAAACAGTATGATGATAACAGGACGTATGCCGGGCAGGGTGACATGCCACATCTTTCGGAGGCGAGAGGCTCCGTCCATGTCTGCGGCTTCGTATAATTCGGGGTTTACGTTAGTGATTGCGGCAAGGTAGATGATGGTATTCCATCCGACACTTCGCCACACACCAAGCCCTACTACAGTGGCTATCCATGGGTTGTTTTGATTTAAGAAGGGAATGGGTCCCAAGCCAAACTCGTTATAAAGGGCTACGTTAACCGTGCCTTGGTCGGGTGCAAATAATTGTATAGCCAAGCCTGATATGATAATCCATGAAAGGAAATGGGGCATGTATGAAACAGTCTGTGTAATACGTTTGAATCTGCGAAATTTAAGTTCGTTTAACAAAAGGGCCAGGATGATAGGTGCGGGGAATCCCGCAGCTATATCGAGGATACTAAACATTACAGTGTTTCTAAAGGCATCGGCAAAAGGCGGGTGGGCAAACATCCGCTGGAAGTTAGCAAAAATATTTGTCGTGCCGTCAGGGTTTGTTGCCCATGGAACTTCCCAGATGGACAAAATAATGTTGTTTTGCCTAAATGCAATCTGCATGTTAATCATAGGCCAATATCTGAAAATGATAAAGAATGCCATCGGTAGCAACAACATCGCATACAAAGCCCAATAACGTTGCATGTAATTTGTGAACTTAGCCATAAAGCGTCAACCCCTAGTTGGTCGTATGGTAAAGCGGATTTCTCATTTAATCCGCTTTACTTGCAAATATTTCATGCTATACTTATGACAAATCTTTGGGATTTGTCATGGCGAAATAATATTCCCATTTATCGACAGGGTACATAGAAAAATTAAAGGTGGTTTGCAAATAATTAATATTGTTTGTGATTTTGCATAAAAAGTGGGGTAGAAAAGCATGAAAAATTTTAATAAACGTTGGCAGTTTTGGTTAGAAGGTAGCGAAGAGATACAAAATGTAAGACTCCCGCATGATTGGCTAATCGCCGATACAAAAAATTTATACAAAGACAGCGTGGGAATATATATGAAGAAATTTAAACGCCCCAAGGACGCAGAACGTGTTTTTTTGCGGTTTGACGGCGTTTATCAAGATAGCGAGCTGTATGTAAACGGAAAAAGAGTGGGGGAGTGGAAAAACGGATATACTGCCTTTTCTTATGAAATCACGGAGTTTTTGGTGGATGGCGAAAACGAGGTGCGTGTAAGGGTAAACTACCAATCACCCAACACTCGCTGGTATAGCGGAGCGGGAATTTATAGGGATTGTTGGCTCATCTGTAAGGGCAAGGTGTTTTTTAAACAGGATGGGGTCTATGTTAACACCATAGAGCAGGGCGATAAATGGAAATTGGAAATCACAGCTGAGGTAGAAGCAAGTACCTTGGAGTACGAAATACGTCACGACATGCCTGAAATCATAGAAAATCCACGCTTGTGGGATGTATCCGACCCGTTTTGTTACACATTAAAGTCCGAGCTGCTTGTTGGTGTCGAGGTGGTGGACACTGCACATACGCGGTTTGGCTTCCGAAAAATCGAGTTTAGGCGTGACGGATTTTTTCTTAACGGACGACGTGTTAAGCTAAACGGCGTTTGCCATCATCATGACCTTGGTGCGTTGGGTTCGGCAGTGCATAAGGATGCGATTAGACGACAGCTGATGATTTTGCGGGATATGGGTACAAATGCAATCCGTATGGCACACAACCCCCCCGCCGCTGTTTTTATGGAGCTTTGTGACCAAATGGGATTTTTGGTGATGTCCGAGTTTAGCGATGTGTGGAAAAAGTCTAAAACAAAATAT
>WRGY01000090.1 GCA_009786925.1 Defluviitaleaceae bacterium
ATCATAATCATATCCATTGTTACTGTCGCTGTATTCGTCCTCATGGGTTACGGCTTCTACAAAATTATCATGTGCAAAATCACTTGCTGAAATTGGAGTGTGGTTTTGCGTGTCGCTGTGGGTGTTGGCGTTTTGGGATTGAAGATAACTGTAACTTTGGGTCTGCGGCTGATTCCGCTGTTCTTCAATTTGCGCTTTGATACCATGCTCATCAAATTCAGCAGACAACGAAGATAACCGAATCGGCTTTTTACTAAATGGCGTAGTAACTGAAATGTTTTTACCGCGCCGTTTTGCATAGCAATCGTAATCTTCCAAATATCTCAACAGCGTGTCAAAATCTTTGGGCTGCTTATTCAAACAAAAGCCGATTATTTCCTCTAACCTCTTGCGGTGCGACATTGGCTTCATTTCTTTTACGACACCTTGTTTTTGTTCCCACTCATTATATGGGTCACGCCAACCTTGCCTTTGCTCAATAACCGACAAATCATATTCCTTGCACAGCTTATCAGAAATTTCAGCAACGTGCCTGTAATTGAAAAAGGCATCACGAAATTTTCCGTCAGCTTCAAGATTGAACGCACAAAATATGATATGATTGTGTATGTGCTGGCGGTCAGTATGAGTAGCCACTACAAAAGCGTGTTTACCGCCTGTGTATTCAAGAGCCAATTCATACCCAATCTGATTAGCGACGGCGGGTTCTACTTCATCCGGCTTAAATGCTTGGCGAATATGATAAACCAATCGTGAATTATCTTTTTGTTTTCGCCCTGTGTTGTGTTCATACATTTCCATCGTAAGGGCAAATTCATCATGGGCATATTCGGGCGTACATTCGTAGCCTGTGATTAGTCCGTTATCTTTTGTTTTATCGGGGTCTTGTGTGTATGTGAACATTGCATTGATAGATGGGATTGCGCCGATGAGCGTTGTTTCCGTTAGCTTCTTCCACTTCTCCTGCCCTTGCTCATCATAATAAAAATCACCCTCAACCATAACCGTCTTTTCTGCATTGGTTATGTAGTCAATCTTGCGCTTAATTGTAGTTTTCGTATTGTAACGATTATGGGCGTAGGTTGGTTTTATCCATGTTGTGGCTATAAATCACCTGCTTTCTGAAAAATTGGCTATTGATTATGTTGAGTTTTGAACATTGGTCATGCTGATATATTATGAGTTTCACAGTAATACTACTTCCTTAACATTTCGAGTGTGTTTTTGTGTGCTTCAACCGCCAGCGATATAATTCGCTTATGTTCAGCCAGTATTTCGAGTACATCATCCTCGTAAACACAACCGCTCTCATTGGCTCTTTTACTCACTTGATTTATATTTCCTGTTGAATTTCGTACTAAGCGTACAAGTTCGGCGGTGGGGCTTGTGTCAATGTTGATAATGTAGCCGTCCATAACCATTTTTCTTATGAAGCCCTCACGGTTCTTGACACCCAACTTCTCCATTTTCTGTTCAAGGCATTGTAATTCCTCGTCATTAAGACAGAATACAACTCTGTTGTTTCGTGTTCTGTTTTTGCTCATGCTGCACTTCCTCTCATATTTTTATGGTTTTGTTGTTTCGGCAAAAAAAGAAGCACCTAAAATAGATGCTTCAAGCCTGTTTGTTGCTTTGTGGGCAATCTCAAAATTATTCCAACATGAGTGCTGATATAGTTCGGTATAGATTATTTCCCCTCCTCTCCGAAGATGGCGTTATCCCTGCCGAGAAAAACTTCCATAGTCATCAGAACGCCTAGACGATAACCATAGATGAATTTATCAACATTTGTTATCTGGTTCGCTTCAAGCTGTAGGTCGGTATAGCGTTTAAGGGTTTCGGCTAACTCGCCTGTGAGTTCGGAAGATAGCTTATCCTCATTTTCACATAGGGCTTTCATGGTCTTGTCATAGTGAGAGCCACGAGTAATTGAACCCACATCGGGATTAATGTTGCCACGGGCAAATTCTTCTAAGATACTTTGCATTTTGAAATCATCCTCTCATAGTTAGTTTTGCAACACTCTTGAAAGGCTGAATTATTCTGTGTTAGAATTGTTCTGCACCTTCGGGTGTTGCTTTAGAAGCGGCGGGTTGCTTTTGCGAGGAAACCGCCGCTTCGGGCTTTTGGAATCATAGCGCGCTTGAAATGGTTGGCGCAAGGCCAAAATTAGCGACACGCATTATGCGTAAATTAAATCGGCGTAAATTATTTCATGTACACGCGCTTGAAACATATTCATTCTCTGCACCCAATCCATAGGGCTTTGGGCTTTATCACGCTCTGTTACCCTGTTTTCGGGGTCTTTGCGGATAGCTGCCATCATGGAGCGTTTGCGTTCCTCGGCTTGTTTCTCAATTTCTAGGCAATGCTTGTGTAGTCCAACGATACCAAACTGTGCCGCCATGAATTTACGCTCGGATTTTAAGTAATCGTATCGCGCCATGCCCCAGCGTGTTAGTGGCGGCAAATGTTCGTCCATGATGATGTTGGGGAACAGGCATATTGATGATGGGTCTGTTTCATCATTAAGCCCAACGGTGTACCATAAGCCATTGAAAACCCACTTGTTGTAGACCATATCCCCAACTTTTACGGTTTCCATCAATTCGTCAAATTCTTCCTTGGTTTGCGGTTCATAATAAACCGTGTTGCTTGTGGCTACTGGAATGTACTCTTTGCTCATTTTTTCCACACCTTTCAATTTTTGATTATATCTTCCTAAGATAAGTGTAGCGCGCTTGAACGCCCAAGCGCAAGGCAATGACGAAATTCATTTATTTTGCTACATTTGTAATTTGAAGCCCTTGTTTTTGGGCGTAACGAACGGTCTGACCTGTTCCGCTAATATCACGGAGTAATGCACAAATGCAGTATGCGGAATTATCCACCATGTAATAATTACGCTTCTTCATGCAATCGGGTGTGAATTTTTTTGATACATAGTGAACCTCATCTGCTTCGGCTAAGAAAATATGATACATATACTTTTGCATTTCTGTCCAATCTTTGTCTTGGTCACGGCAAGGCAAAGCAAGTATCAGTCGAATATCTGCCCCTTGATGTTTTTTGCTTAATACCAAAGTAGCCGCCATATGGTCGAAACCAACGGCACCACCTGATATGAAGTCTGTAACCCCTTGCAGAATTAGTTGGTCTATCGCTTCCGATAGTCGCTTTTCTATTTGACTTACCACACCCTTTGAAAATCGCCTATGCCCTGAAAAACAACAAGTATTTTGCTTGCAACCCATATTCAAGTCCTCCTGTTAGTGATATATCGCTAATATTATAGCGCAAATTTTCATATTAGTGAAATATCACTAATATGAAAATCCTTTCTGGCATATCATAAATTAGTGATATATCGGCAAGGAGGTAGGTTATGGACACGCAACAAGCGGTTGCTAGTAGAATAATGGAACTTTGTAAACTAAAAGGCTATACTCCAAACGGCATAGCCACTCATTCAGCCGTTCCTCAAGGTACGCTCAAAAGTATATTGAATGGCGAAAGCAAGAATCCCGGTACAGCAACAGTAAAAAAGCTATGTGATGGTTTTGGAATAACCTTGGGCGAATTTTTCTCAACTCCTGACTTTGATGCCCTTGAGCAGGAAATTAAATAAAGCCTGTATTGCCAATAACTCTCGCCTTTCAGCCTGTATGCCTTTCAAGGATATAACAAAAAAACATCTTATGATTAACGCACACCCAACCGAAGGTTGGGGAGAGTGTGTATTTAATAAGATAAGGTATTATTCAATTAAATACTTAATTACTTTAATACTTAATAGCGTGCGATTTCCCTACGTAAGAAAAACCTACGTTGGATTTCCTTACATAGGTTTTTCGCATCTCCATTATGCAAAAACGTCAATCGAATAGGGCATTTTGCCCTAATGGGAAAATATAGGCTTTTCAGCTCTCTACTGAGAGTTATCCACAGGCTTGTTTTGTGGTGATTCAAATATTGAATATTCCGTATCGGCAAGTCGCCCATGCTCATCACGCACACGCTTACGGACAACATAGCCGTGCTTTTCTAGTTCAGTTACTCCCGCACGAACGCTTGAAATTCCATCACCGCAGATGGTGGAAAGTCCTTTGAGGGAATAATCCCATGTGTCGGGTAGGCTCAACATAAGAGATAGAAGCCCCATTGCTTTTAGGGATAGCTCCCTATTTCTGAAATGGTGATTGCTCATTACGGTGTAGTTTTTATCTTTGTTCACTCTGAATACTGCCATTATTATCATATCCCTTCGTGTTTTATTTTGGCACAGCACAACTGCTAAAATTGACAATTTATGCAAGCATATAAAAATGCCACTCATGCACTTGGCTGAATGGCACTTGAAATTTTACATACCTTTGAAAGTTTAGCTGTGGGATTTTTCATTATGTTTCCAAAAGGTATCGTTATAAAGGTCTACCCTCGTGTACATAACTTGCAAACATGCGTATATTGCGCTGTAACACGCACCACTCAACAACAGCTTTGAACGTATTCGATTGTCGGCACACAAAATATTAGTATTTGAGGCATATGTTCTTATCTTTTCACTAAAAAAAGCCGTGTATATAACGGCAGAGAACGAAAATGCTATGGGTATCACAACGGCAACAAACTGATACGGCTGCTCTATGTCTATGAATACTCCCACAAACCAAGCTATCGGAATAGATAAAAATGGAACATGGGGCAAATTACAACTTGTCCTGCTAACAACATACAAAACAACTGCACCTAAACCAAAAACCACAAAAAACAGCAACTTAAACCGCATTACAAAGCACCCTACAGGTTGCGTCACAATTCGCATTATAGCTATTGCTTTTTTAAGAAAACGCCTACAACTTGACATAAAAACCCACCCGTACCTCAAGACTATCCTAAATACGAAAACTGGATTGTACGCCTTTCATTCGTAAATATGTACTCGGAGCTTAATATCTGGGAAGCGTCCGCGTTTTTATATTAGTAACAGGCACTCCTCGTCCTGCATAGTTACAGAAGGTATTTTCGTCTGGTCTTGTATCAGCTTTTTTCGGAAATTTTTCTCGCCTCTCTCTTTTATCCTCTTCGTTCTTAAGTTCACGGCGAGACATTGGTCTCGTTAATAAATTTCCTGACGTTGACACACAAATCATCCTTTTTTATCCGTGATAAAGTATATTCTGGAAACAAAAAAACGTTCCAACTTTATCGTGTCTGTTTTCTACAGACACTCGCAACTTCTACACACCCAAAGTTACACGGAGTAGAGACACTATACATAACTAAGTTGTCCCTGTCAAGCACTTTTTGTCCAAAGCAGTATCAACACTTAGAACAAAAAAGCGGGCTTTATCGCCCGCGCAATTGCTGCCTGTTCTCATAAATTACATCTATTAGCTGGTTAAAATAATCCATTACCTTTTTGTGTTGCTGTTCCATATTTGCCATATACTCTTTTACTTGTTCCTCTGCATCTTTCAGCATAGAGTCAGCATAATCCATTGCATTTAGCCGTAGGTCGCGGGCATTTTTCTTGGCCTCTTCTACAGTCTCCGATGCTTGGTCAGAAGCACGACGAAATATTTCATGGTTATTTGTACGGATTTTTGCTTCGTTTTCAGCAGCTTCAAGAATCCCCTGCGATTTCCGCTCGGCATCTGCCACAATCCTGTCATGGTCTCCCAGTATACGTTGCGCCGAACGAATATCGTCAGGCAAATTCAAGCGTATTTCGCTCAAAATATCAAGTATGCGTTCCTTTTCCACCGATATTTTATTAGTAAAGGGTAGACTCTTGCTACTCTCCAACACCTCTTCTATATCATCTAAATAATCAAGTAGAGCGTCCATGCTTTTTAGTCACCTCTCGAACTTATTTCGTAACGCGGCGCGTGCCGACGGCGGCACATGCTCTGCGATAAAAGTATCTTCCAGTTTGTGTTTGTATATATTAGCCGCCGCTTCCCGTATGATGGAACTGGAGATGCATGATAAAGCAGGTAAGGCGGGGATAAACATTGTTTCTATTGCGGCGTAGATGTTTTGGTCATAACCGCTCGAGAGCGCGTAGTTATTGGCCGCGTAGGCATTTTCACTTTCGAAATCTCGGGCTGTCCTCAGCCCACGTACAATAGCATCGGCATTACATCGCCGTACAAACTCCACCAACAATCCGCTAAATGCATCGACCTCTATGTCGTCACCATGGAATGCTTCTTTTAAGAAAAAAATTCTTTCCTGTGCCGCAAAAAGCGTTGTCTTGTTAGGGTTGTCCAACACTGCAACTATGAGACGGTCGCATAATTTTTTTGCACGCCGTGCTATATTTATGTGTCCGATGCTGACAGGGTCGAAGCTACCGGGATAAACAAGAGTCATACCGCACCTGCCTCAAAGAAAAAAAATTTTGTACGGCCATACAGGCGTGTATCGGTAGGGGAAAAACCGTCGAGCTGTGTATTTGCGTCGGATTCTGCTATGACTATACCTTTCTCTGACAAAATTTTTGCCTCTGAAAGCAAAACCAGTGTTTCATTCAAAACCACAGCATCGTAAGGAGGGTCTGAAAATATAATGTCGAATTGTCTTCTTTCTGCGGCAAGACGCATAATCACATCTTCTGCCGCCATATTCAGGACTTCTGCATTGCCTAATTTTGTTTTGCCCAGATTCTCTTTTACAGCTCTAATCGCGCTTGGCGCATTGTCCACAAACAACGCCGCCTTTGCACCGCGGCTCAGGGCTTCTATACCCAACGCACCGCTTCCGCAAAAAATATCCAACACATATGCATCTTTAACCCTTGTGCCGAGTATGTTAAACAGGCCTTCCTTTGCCCTATCAGAGGTAGGGCGGGTGGATAACCCATCGGGTGCAACCAACAAAATTCGCCGAGCTGTCCCCGAAATTACACGCAAAAAACACACCCCTATCACAAGTCTTACGATTATAGACAAAATTTTTACATAAGTCAAACGTTGTCTGAAATTGATTTCCATTGATTTTGTGATATACTTCTATCAGGATTTATTCGAAATTTATCGACACGCAAAATGCGCGCCTTTACAGGGGGAATTTCTATGAACATTCAGGGACAGTCACTTGCACTTACGTACGCATCGTACATGCCTGCACGTCCGGAACAGGCACCTTCCGTCGCACCGACAAATCCGGCCGGCGCACCTAATGCACAGACACCGTCTGTCTCTCCGGCAAACCCTATAGGGATGGATTTATTATCAATTACACCCGAGGCACAATCCATGTACAATAGACATCTGGAGGCATTGGATGGCGTGTGCAACACATGTGCCACCCGCTCCTATGTGTGTAGCAGCGGCGGGGTATCAAGTCCGTCACCGGGCAATGCGGCGGCATATGTTGTAGCCCACGAGCGCGAGCATTTGGCCGAACATAGGGCAGATGCAGAAGCAGATGGCAACCGCGTTCTTTCACAAAACATTGCAATATTCTCCGCGACATGCCCGGAATGCGGAATTATCTATGTTTCGGGCGGTGAGGCGACCAGCATGATTGCTTCAGAAGCAGGAGCCGACCACCCCATGCTCGAAGTAATGGAAAGAGGCTGTGGTGCAGACGGCAGCTGTTGCGGTTGCGGTTGTTGCGGCTCTGCTAGTTAGCCAAAAAATATATCACCACTGCAACCACAGCGATGATTGCAATCGTCGCCGCGACAAATGGTGATATTTTTTTTATAAATTTCCATCGGTATGCACGATAGAGCTTTTTGCTCTTCTTTGCCATTTCCTCAGAGTCGTCGTAGGTGATTGTAGATTTAAACTTTGCTGTGATTTTTTTGTATTTTCGGGTACGGTATAGATAGTCGCTCAATGTTTCTGCCTCGGGGAGGTCGTCGAGTTCGTCCATTTGGCGGCTTGCGTCTTTGTAGACAGCGGCCACCCAGTAGGCTTGGTATTTGGTGATTTCACCTTTGCAAAATTCGATTTTCACAGCCGCACCACTATGTTTTTCTATTGACATAAACAACGCCAATATTTCTTCGTATGATGCTATTGTTTTTTTGATTTCTTCGGGAGTGTTTGACTTTTTGCTGTGTAGGATATTTAGCTTTTCTACAGATTCAGAATAAATGGCGTTTTCCTCTTCTTTTTCACATTTTTGCACGAAATTATCACACTCGTCGGCTTTTTCTCCCGCATCCAAAAAAGGCATAATCATCTTGAATTTTAGCGAAAGTGCGGCATACTCGTCTGCCATTTCTCTAAAATGCTTTGATGATGTGCCTTTTGTTTTATTAAGCTTATCCAGTTTTTTAAGAGCCTTTTGCATAGTCTCGTCTTTTTTTGTGGCAATATAGGCGGCGCATTCTGCCGAAAGCACAGCAGAATCACGATACCACGCAATATTATTCAAACTTTTTGACATACGTTTAAATTCTTTTTCCAATGCGGCAAATTCTTCTGCCGAGCCGGGCTTTTTCTTTTTAAACTTCTCAATCTCACTCGCAATTTGGAAATAAAGAGGCGAAGTCTCGCGCCATTTTTCAAACTTTTCGTCTACAAGAAGCACCCAGTCGTGATAATCCTCACCCGCCTCGGAAATCCCATAGTAATACAGGGTATCATCAATACCCGTATGCTCACCCTCTATAAAGTTCGAGTCCTCGGCAAGCCTACGCGCCTCATTCCTGACCGCCACAAGCCCCGCATGTGCAGAAAACCCATAAATTGTACCCTCACGGTTTACGGGCGGAGAAGCAACAACCATCACCTTTCCACAGAGTTGATTAATCTTGTAGACTGAGGCGGTCTTGACATTCACACCATCCCTGTCCGCTTTTGCCACAAGATTATTTTTTTGCAAAATATCCAACACATCCAGATACATTTGGTATTGCTTTTCATTTTTAAGAGCCATCCTACACGCCTCCTACAATATTTCTATGCCAAAAATCCTTTGCCCGCGAGTCCCGACCACCAGCATATTGCCAAACACCGCCGGTGATGCTTCTACATTAGAGCCGAGATTGATACGGTACAGCTCTTCGCCGGTTGTGCCGCTCAGCATGTACATTCTGCCATTGGAATCCGAAACAATGATATAGCTTGTACCATCCTCCGTATAGACGGCCACGGGAGAACTCCAACCAAACCCCGATTTTGCAAACTCCCATACAATCTCTCCGCTTTGTTTATCAAAGGCAATCACAGTACCGGAAGTGGGGCGCGGAGCGAGTGTACGCGCAACAGAATGGATGACCAAATGAGAAATATCGTATTTACCAACTATGGGTGTAGCCAATACACCACCCACAACACCGGGTACATGGGCGCAACGCAAGGAATACACCCACAGTTCTTCACCTGTTGCGGCATCGAGTTTGCGAATATAAGCGGAGCCTCCCGGCCCTTGGAGGTCTACCTCGGTAGCAGTAAACATTACAAGCCGCTGATTATCCTCTTCCCACTCTAATACAGGTGTAGAATCCGTGTCGTCTCCCGCATCAAAAATCCATACAGGCTCCAGAGTGCGTAAATCAATGCACTGAATCCAGCCGGAGTTTTCTGTAAAAAATAAATAATGCCCAAACGCTGTAATAGAGCTTTCGATACCGAGCCTCCTACTGCCGGAGTATCTATATCGCGAAACAATCGGGTCAACAGAAATAGTACCCGCCTGCCGGTCAAACACGGTATTTAGTACCATACTGTATATTACGCCGTTTTCTCCTGCAAGAATCATCCTGTCCCGAGCTGTGTCAAACAGAGGATTAGAATCAAAGGCGTGCCAACCCCGCAGAGCAAAAGGGTCACGTCCATTCAGGAAAAACAGTTCTGTACCTGTGATTAAGCAATAAATAAAATATCCAAATCGACTGGTGCCGACAATGTCGCCCTGTCCGATATACAACAAGGGATAACCCCTGGCATCAACGGTTACGCTACCCTTTATTATATCTCCGAAATTTATCCGCGGTCGTGTTTCTTCTCCCGTTTCCAGTTCAAAAAAATATATAAACCCATCCATAGCACCTTGGATTACCTCCACGAGTCCTTCCTTTTCACGAAAATTTTCGTGCAGATTCATCATTTGACGGATTTCGCAGTCCCATTGGATTATTACAGGTTGCCCCGTCCATCCGACCCCCGTCCAACGGCCGAGGGAGCCTGTGCGGATTTCGTAACGGATTTCGAGTCTCTCTTCTGCCACTACGGCATTTCCCCATGTTGCTGAGTTGCGAAAATTATTTCCCCTAAAGGTCGTAACACCGATTACATCTGTGTAATCCTCAGGCATACCAAAATGAATGGGATACAACGCCATATCCTCATTGATACGATTTTCAAAGGCAAACCTCGGGAAAGTTGCAGGGTCAGTATGCGGCAGAGGATGTGGCTGGAACACCTCCCAAGGATGTGGCGTTAGCTCAGGGGTCGGCTCGGGGGTCGGCTCGGGCGTTGAGGTCGGCGTTGGAGTCGGTGTAGCGGCAACAACCGATACAACATGTATTTCTTGTTCCGCCGCACGACCAAAACATCCGGTCAAAAACAAACCTGTCATAAGTAAAATAAAAAATATCTTCATAGTCTCTATCCTAACCCTCCATTAAAATATGAATCCCCATTAGTACAAGTATAATGCCGCCCGCAATAGCCGCCTTATTTTTATATTTTTCTCCAAATACACCGCCGAGCCAAACGCCCGCCGCCGAAACAACAAACGTAACAACTCCTATAAATATTACAGCCAAAGTAATGTTAACATCAAGGAACGCAAAAGAAACACCAACAGCCAATGCGTCGATACTGGTAGCCAATGCAAGTGTAATCATTGCCTTAACCGCGAGAGAATCCTGCACAGGCTCATCCCCATCTTTTAAAGCCCCCCAAATCATCTTACCGCCAAGGAATGACAAAAGTATAAATGCAATCCAGTGGCTAAACGCAGCCACACTCGGAGCAAATCCCCTTGCAACAAAAAAGCCAATAACCGGCATCCCCGCCTGAAATCCGCCAAAATATGAGCCTACAACGAGGGCTTTCTTAAAACCCGTGTGTGTAGCGGCCAGCCCAATGCTGACCGCTACGGCAAACGCATCCATAGAAAGCCCGATTGCAAGGATAAATAATTCTAAAATACTCATTTACATAACTTATAAATCTCAACAACGTCTTGCCACATGAGGCGTTTGAAATTTCCGATTCCTGTTTCTTTGCCAAAAAATTCACCCGTAGCTTTTTTCGCCATTTCTTCGAATGCTGACTCAGGTATATCCAGCTCAGCGAGAGAGAGCTTGAGTCCGATTTTTTTGTAAAAATCCTCCAGGCGAGAAATACCTTCGAGTACGACAGCTTCAGGGTCGCGGAAGCTGCCCTCTACACCCATCACATTAACAGCAAATTGTACAAACATATTTATATTATCTTTGTACACATACTTCATCCACGCAGGCGTGAGTACGGCGAGGCCTGCTCCGTGAGCCACATCGTTATATGCACTTAGTTCATGCTCCATACCATGGCTTGCCCAATCCTGTACGCGGCCTATGCCGAGCCAGTTGTTATGCGCGATGATACCTCCGAGTCCGATTTCGCTCCATGCTTCGTAGTTGGTAGGTTCAGCATGTGCGATGAGTGCATTTTTCATCACTGTTTTCAAAATCGCCTCACACATACCATCTGTGATGTCGCAGTTAACCGTGTTTGTAAAGTAGCGTTCAAATATATGCGAAATAATATCAGAAACACCATATCCAAGCTGTGAAGTGGGTAAATTTGTAAAATACTCGGGGTTTACGATGGAAATCGCAGGGCGAATCAGGTCGCTTGATGTTCCGTATTTGCGGCCGAGTTTTTCGTTTGTAATAACAGAACTCAATGACATTTCGCTACCTGCGGCAGGGATTGTCAAAATGGTAGCTACGGGCAGGGCTTTTTTGATGGGTGCTTTTTCGTCGTAGATGTCCCACACGTCGCCGTCGTAGCATACGCCAATTGCGATGGCTTTTGCGGAGTCTATTGCACTGCCTCCGCCGATTGCGAGGATGTAGTCCACGCCTTCTTTTTTACAAAGCTCGATGCCTTCATACACAAGTGACAGGCGTGGATTTGGCACTACGCCTCCGAGTTCTACAAAGTCTAAACCTGCGGCTATAAGTGATTTTTTCGTGTCGTCATACAGCCCGATTTTTTTAACCGTACCGCCACCGTAGTGCAACAATACTTTTTTTGCATGTGGTTTTAGCAATCCGCCGATTTGATGCTGGGTGGATTTGCCAAAGATGAGATTTGTAGGTGTTTGGATTTGAAAATTTTGCATAGTTTAGCCTCCTAGAGTTTTATTTGCCCTGATTCTATGCGCCTTATTGTTTCTATCCCATCCTCTGCTTGAGAAAGCAAGGATTTGTTGCCATTTTTGTTGGAGCGTGCTTTTACAAAGAATGTCTTGGCACTTGGCAAATCTTTGATTACAAGCGAAAGTTCACCCATCAGCACACTGAGCTGTTGCAGTCCTTCACCCGTGAGGTCTGTCTTTTCGAATGCCGAGAGATAGGCGGCATGTGCGCTGCGTGCAGCAAAGTCCTTCATCGCGCCATCTTTTACGTCATCGTATAGCCACATGAGCCTAAGCCACAGTTTTGCAGTATTCATCTCGTGGTTTTTGTAAAAAAGCGGTGCGCCTTTTAGTGCAAGGTAGTAGCCGATAAAAACAGGGTTTATACTGCGGTCTTCTGTCAAATTAACACTACCGAAATTCTTCTTGTATTTTGTTATTTTATCGATATTTTCTTTGAAACGAGCGACTATATGCTGGTTAAACCCGCTTTCCAGCATACTGAAATAGCACTCTGTACATGTGATGATTTCGTAGTACGCGGTGTCAATATCTTGGTAATGGCTACGGAAGTCCTTGTCGCGACTAAGCACCTTCAGGCGGGTGGTGCGCACCGAGTACGCTTGAAAAGACTTGTCGCAGACAGGGCATTTGAATGTTTTTTTATAAACAAGCTCTGTTGGTTTTGGAGCAGGTGCGAGATTATATATATCATGCTCCGGCGGAAAGAGGTCTTTTGGCATCTCGATGACATTCTTTTTTTGTGGCGGCGGAGTAAATCCTTCAGGTGGTTTGTCTGAAATAAGTTCGGGTTTTTCGGGAGCCGCGGCGGGTGCAGGTGGTGCTACGGGAGCAGGTGGAGGAGGCGTAGGGATAGGCTCTATTTTTGTACCGGGGATTTCCATACCGCTGATACGCAGATTAGCTTTGTCCAGCCTCTCGCACAAAGTTTGTATTATTGCAAATATAAGCTGTGGCTGGGTCTCCATAAACTTCAAAACCGCGTCACGACTTATCATAAGTAAGACAACATCACTTTCTGCCACTACCGTCGCCGAGTGGTCTTTATTTAAAAACAATGTCATCTCGCCAAAAAAATCGCCTTTTGTAAGGGTTGCTATTTTTTTCTCCTGCGGCATACTCTTGTATATGCCGATTTTCCCTTCGACTATTACATACATCTCGTTGCCCTTTTTGCCGCCCTCTTGGCTTATGACATGCCCTGTTGAGAATTTTTTTGCGGCAGCATGACCCTTTAGCTTGTCCATGTCAATGGTTTTTAGAAAACTGGTATCCACGTTTGTCACAACCTTATACTAAATTTTAATATACTATAACATGATTGCAAAACAAATGTAACAAGTTTGTAATTGCAATTGTACAATAAAAATGTTTCAATCTCCTTGTGACAAAGTTTAAGACAATGTCCAAGAAAATGTCCGAAGCGAGGTGATGACTATGCAACGGAAAAACACTAAAACATTTATAATGCGCGGTGCAGTATTGGCACTCGTGTTTTTTGCTATGCTACTCACACCAATGACCGTTTTTGCAAATTTCAATCACTTATTAGAAGATGTTCCGCCTCCCGGCAATATGGCTTTTTCGCGCACATGGAATCCCAATATGCTCTCGGAAAGGTCGCTCACCCGCCGCCAAGAAGGCATTGACATCCGCGGGAACATTCCCGTAGTCGGATATACCTTTGAGCCTGCACACATGCTAAACGCACATATCAGCGATATAGTCGATACCATGGTAGCAGAATCGCGCAGATTACGCGCACGAGCCGTTTCTTTTTGGCATGAGGCACACTTTACAAACGATGTAGTATCTCTGGTTATTTATGCGAACGTCGTAACGACACTGCCTCATACCCTTGTGCAAAGTGTTAACTTTAGTGTAAACGACGGGCGACTCCTTTCCATGGACGAAGCCACAGGAATGAATATTACCCCCCTCGCCGAGCGCATCCTTTCAGAAATCATCCATAGCAATCCGGAACGCTACTACGCCGCCCTTTCCACGCCACTTGCCGCTCAAGCATTTTATTTGACACATCATAATCTTGTGATTTTATTCGATGGGTTCCGCCTTTCCACCAGGATGGGAGAAGCCGCCGCAGTTGAGCTTTCTCTCAGAAACATACGCACATCTATCCTCTTTAGAGGTGAATACCGACCCGACGGCCCATATGGCCTAAAGATGATTCCCCTGCGTGACATGCTCCACTATCATCTGGGATACAATGTAAGATGGTGCGAAGCGTCAAATCTGGCTACGATAAGCCATGGCGGTATGGATATAATAGAACTGCGCCCGGGGGATAATGAGTATGTCGTTTTTGGCACCCAGCGTCGTCAGCTCGAAACAGCACCGGAATCCATCAACGGCAGAATCTATGTACCCATCACTTTCTTTGACGAAATCCTACCCCTCACCACCTACACAATAGGATTTGACGGAAGCATTACTTTTCTCGCATATTTAGCAAGCTGATAGCTTTACCACCTTAAAATCAACCGATGATGACTTGTCATCGGTTGATTTTTTTTGAATTTTAATATATAATTAGCGTTGCAAAATTCTAAGGGCTAAAAAGGGGGTAATTTTACCGCAAGAAATACCAAAATATAATCTTAGAGAGGTGAGACACTTGTTTGATAGAAGCGATGTGTTCCATGTAAGAAATGACATTCAGAGGAATATCGGTAGCAAAGTAAGACTCGAAACAAATAAAGGTCGTCATAAATCAGTAATTAGCAAAGGTGTTATTTCAAACGTTTACCCCAGTATTTTTACGATACAACTCAGCGACGGCCCGGACCCCTCTCGCAAACTCTCGTTCAGCTACACGGATGTGTTAACAAATGCGGTAGAAATTACGCTCTGCGATTAGTGAGCATTATGGAATAAATATAAGACCTCCTTCATATGTTGTTTAAGAGACAACGTAAAGGGAGGTTTTTTATATTATGGAATTAGTAAGAGAACAAGTAAGCCTAGACCAATTGGTAGGCCATGAGCAAGTACAGGTAATGCTCGAAGGCGACCTTATCGTACCCGATACAAAGCCCGACATGGCTCTCCTGCTACAAACGGAAGAACAGGTGATGATAGAGCGCACAGAGGCAGGCACAGACCGTGTAAACTACGTAGGCAGACTAAATCTGTCAGTACTGTATGTCGCAAAAAATGCGGACAAAACTATACATACGATAAACCTAAGCCGCACCCTCGACGATTTTGTTAATCTCGATGGAGTGACAAAGGATATGTGGGTACGTGCAAGAGCCACAATAACAAACATAGACTTTAGGGTGGTGAATGACCGCAAGGTCAACTACCGCGCAATAGTGGATGTGCGCATCAGCGCAGAACGCGCAGATGCGCATGAGATGGTTGTACATATTAATGGTGTGCCGGAAAATCAATTGCTAAAAACAAGTCTAAATCTAAACCGTACCATAGATAACCGCATAGACCGATTTACAGTAAAAGAACAGCTCATCCTTCCATCTGCAAAACCAAATATCCGCGAAGTCCTACAATCCACAGCAAGCATAACAAACCAAGAGACCCGCATAGCTAACGGCCGCGTAAACCTCTCGGGAGAAATTTCGCTCACAACACTCTATCGCGGCGATAGTGACGAGAGCTTGATTGAGTTTATAGAGAGCGAAATACCATTCAATGGCCCTGTGGATATAGGAGGCGCACGAGACGACATGTTTGCCGATGTTGCTTTGCAAATTCTCGAAACACATGTCGCTATACGACCCGACGATGACGGCGAGGACCGTGTCTTAGAAATAGAAATAAGTGTAGGCGTGGAGCTAAAGGTATATAGCACAGAGACCTTCCCCATCTTGGAGGATGCATACATCATAGATACCACCCTGACACTACAAAAAACCGCTGTCCGCTACCCACGACTCGTATGCAATAATCGCAACCAAACCAACGTGAAAGAAGTCGTCACACTCTCTGATGCAGTACCCCCCATGCTCCAAGTTTTCCGTGTAAAAGGCACCCCACATATAGACGACATAAAAACAATAGACGACAAGATAATAGTGGAGGGCGCAATCAACACAAGCATACTCTATGTAGCAGAAAGCGACACAACTCCCCTCGCCTCCTTTAGCACGGTAATCCCATACAGACAGGTGATAGAAGCAAAAGGTGCAAATCCTACAATGCAGCCCGACATTTCTATCTCCATAGATAATGTATCCTTTAATATGCTAACCCCAACGGAAACGGAAGTGCGCTTCCTGCTTACATTTAACACTCGCGTGACAGAGCAGGAAGAGACCCGCATAATCCACGACATCGAGTTCTCCGACATTTCACCGGAAATCCTTGCCAACCAAGCAAGCTTAACAGTCTACATCACACAGCCCGGCGACAATCTTTGGAAAATAGCCAAACGCTACAATACACCACTGGATGAACTACTATCCGTTAACGAAATCGAAAACCCATCCAAGATTGTTTGCGGACAAAAGTTGCTTGTCTTAAACCGCGGCGCGTCACAGGGTGTGTTCTAAGAAATATTGACTTCCCGGCTTGAATTTGAGATTATAAAGCAAATTCAGGCTGGGGAGCAATGTGATGATAATCCTAACAAACGAGCAAGCTGTAAAATGTATGCGGAAAATCATCGGCAATGTAGAAAAAATAATCGTAGGGAAAAGATACGCGGTATCCTTGGTGGTGGCGACACTCGTGTGCCGAGGTCATGTGCTGATTGAGGATGTCCCGGGTGTGGGAAAGACCAGCCTGGTAGCTGCTTTGGCGCGGTCTCTCAGTGGTAGTTTTAAGCGGATTCAGTTTACACCCGATATCATGCCCAGTGATATAACGGGTTATTCCGCGTTTTCGCCAAAGACGGGGGAGTTTGAGTATCGGCCGGGGGCTGTGATGAGCCAGTTTGTACTGGCGGATGAGATAAACCGGACTTCACCAAAAACCCAGTCATCACTCTTAGAGGTTATGGAAGAAAATCAGGTGACGGTAGACGGAGAAACATATAGGGTGCCGTCGCCGTTTATGGTACTAGCCACACAAAATCCCGTAGAATATCTGGGAACATACGCCCTACCTGAGGCACAGCTCGACCGATTTTTTATGAAAATATCGCTCGGCTACCCCGCCTCCACAGAAGAAAGCAAAATGCTTGACCGCTTTAAAGGCCAAAACCCGATGGACGAGCTACAGGCCGTAGCCAACGGCGAAGATATAGTAAAAATTCAAGACCTTGCCGAACAAGTATATGCAGACCCTGAGATTAATAAATTTATCGTAAACGTGACAAGCTATACACGCGACCATGATGATGTACAGCTAGGCGCAAGCCCGCGTGCGAGCCTCTGCCTGTTTAAGGCGGCGCAGGCGTGGGCGATGTTTGCGGAACGCGATTACATCATCCCCGACGACGTAATCGAAATGACTCCACATGTACTTAGCCACCGCATCCTGATGAAACAAGAAGCAAACATCAAAAAAATCACAGTGTCAGACGTACTGAACGACGCAATAAAATACGCCATTTCTCAAATATCTCCGACATGATAAACCGCTTTGTTTGGGGTGTTATTTTGCTCGGAGTTGGGATAGGGGCTTATTTTAGTGGTGAAAGAATTATGTTTTTGGCGGCATTGGTTTTGATTTTATTGCCGACTGCCAGTTATATAACCATGTATTTTCTATTGCGCAAACTTAGAGTGAGCGTCGCACAGCCTGCTTCTGTTATGAAGGGGACGGAGGCCATGCTTATTGTTAATATACATAACAAAACATTTCTTCCTATAGTCGGTGCAGATATAACAATTGTCACAGACGAGTACGCGATTACAGTCTCTGATTTTAGCGTTGTTGATATAGCCCCCTTTGGCAATGCCGAATTAGAAATCCCCTTCCAAATCGAGTATCGCGGACATTATGCTTTTGGGGCAGAAAGTGTACGTGTCAGTGATTTTACAGGGCTTTTCAAGTTGCGGCGCGGGCTGGGGGCTGACATGACAGTTACGGCATTGCCGGCTGTCGTGGATATATCGCATTTCCCCCTTGCTATGAACTTAATGACACAGGCCTCTTCACGTTACGATGTACGCGATGAGGATTATTCTACGATTTCTGACGTAAGGCAGTATTTGCCCACTGACTCCATAAAGCGCGTACATTGGAAGCTAACCGCAAAACGCAATGAGTGGCTGGTCAAAAATTTTTCTTCTAACGCGCTCAACCTCGTGACATTAATATTGGACTCCACCACCCTCGACCTTGACCCACGCGAAACCTATGCTCTGGAAGATGCGCTGGTAGAAAACGCCGTATCCATAGCCAAATTTTGCCTAAACAAAGGAATGCCCGTGGACTTTTTAACAGGCGGACAAAAAATCGCCGCAAAATCTCCTACGGACTTCGATGTCATCTACCAAAACGCCGCGCAATTGAGTTTTGAATCCACAGACTGTCACGCCATACTAACCCATGAGCTAAACGAAGCCACAGGCTATGTCAATGCAGTAATAATTACAGCAGACCTAACCCCGCCTATCTACGAAAAAATAATTAGCGGTACAAACAACGGCCATTACATCTCAGTGATGTACTTCCCAAAACCTAAACCATCAAAAGAATCCGAGGAGATATACGAGGCATTGGTGGCTGGTGCGATGCCTTGTTTTTCGAGAAAATCATGAATACTAAAAGCAAAAAAAGTTATCCCGATTATTTATTCTGCCTACTTGTTGGCAGTGTCTATTTGTATGCTGTATTGAGAGCTATTTTAGGTGCTACATTTATACAGATAGAGCAGATGTCTTTATTTTTTATCGTAGTGGTAGGGATAGTTTTTTTCATGATAGTGCTTTACAACTTATATACAAGGCTTTTTGCGGCAGGTGTTGTTATACTCATTGCCCTCTATGTGTTTTTTACATTTGAAAACTTTGTACTGCGCTATCCGCATTTTTATGAGATGTTTTTGATGATTACGGGACAGATGGCTTATCGGAGCGAACTCGGGATAATGATTGTCTGGATTTTGAGTTTGTTGCTCGGACTTGCTGTTGTTATGTTTGTTTTACACTTTTTCAATTTCTATTTGCTTTTATTGGGCGGTGCAGTAACTTTTATTTTTACTTGGATTCCCGGTTTTAATCGGGATGAGACTGCATTTTTGTTTTTTATTACGGCTTTTTGTTTGATTTTGGTGCGCAAGACTACGCGGTCATATGTAGTGAGCCTCACCGCCGCACCTATCTGTATCGCGGTTGTATTGTTGGCTAATGCGCGTGTGCCTGCGGAGCATGAACTCTTTGTCAGAAGATATGTAAACCCCGTGCGTGTGGATGCTTTTAGCGATTTTGTTTATGAGCTGTTTAACCCTACACATTTTAGATTTCAGACCACCGGATTCAGCGGAGCGGGCGGCAGACTCGGCGGG